>DAIODV010000290.1:0-5212 GCA_036746615.1 Mycobacterium sp. | reverse complement strand
GGCGCAGGGCACGAAGCACTGCCAGCGGTAGAGCCCCTTGCCGGGGGTGCGGAAGCTGAACGTGATCGTCTCGTGGTCGTTGCTCAGCGGGCACGGCGCGTTGGCGGCCGGAGTAACCCAACTGGTCGGTTGGTGTTTCGCAAGCGCCAATCAACGCCGCGCCGATCAGCGTTTTGTCCGCGATCGGGTCGGCCATCGTGCCGAATTCGGTCACCATGCCGTAGTTACGCGCCAGCGCGCCGTCGAAGCGATCGGTGATCACAGCGACGGCGAAAACCACGAAAGCCGCGATGCGGCTGACGGTTTCGTGACCGTTACCGGCGAAGAGCACCAGCAGGAACACCGGCACCAGCACCAGCCGCAGCAGGGTCAGCATGTTGGCGAGGTTGGTGACGCGAACGCGCGGGACCGCCGGACCGGTTTGAGGCTGCCCCGACACGGCATCAGAATATCGGTTGCCGTCGCCGGGAGCCGAAACCGATACTCTGCACGCGTGAGCGCAGCGGGTGGTCAGGCGGCCGAGCAGCCGGTGATCAGACGCGCGCGAACCTCCGACGTGGCGGCGATCAAGCACCTCGTCGACACCTATGCGGGCAAGATCCTGCTGGAAAAGAACCTGGTCACGCTTTATGAAGCCGTCCAGGAGTTCTGGGTGGCCGAACAGGCGGGCAAGGTGGTCGGCTGCGGCGCGCTGCACGTGCTGTGGGCCGATCTGGGCGAGGTGCGCACGGTGGCCGTCGCGCCTGAGCTGACCGGTCAGGGCATCGGCCATGCGATCGTCGACAAGCTCCTCGACGTAGCCCGGGACCTGCAGCTGCAGCGGTTGTTCGTGCTGACCTTCGAAACCGAGTTCTTCGGCAAGCACGGGTTCGTCGAAATCGAAGGGACGCCGGTGACCGCCGAGGTGTACGACGAGATGTGCCGCTCCTACGACATCGGTGTCGCCGAGTTCCTGGACCTCAGCTACGTCAAACCCAACATCCTCGGCAACTCCCGGATGCTGCTGGTCCTCTAAACGCCGAGCGTGCGGCTGGCCGCACTCTCGGCGCTAGCCGTTAGCCCTCGCTGTCCTCGTCGGCGCCGCCGTCCACACCGCGGATGGACGCAATGGTGGCCGCCAGCTCGTCGGGCTTGACCAGCACGTCACGGGCCTTAGATCCCTCAGACGGCCCGACGATCCCGCGGGTCTCCATCAGGTCCATCAACCGGCCGGCTTTGGCGAATCCGACCCGAAGCTTGCGCTGCAGCATCGACGTGGAGCCGAACTGGCTGGAGACCACCAACTCGACGGCTTGCAGGAAGACGTCCATGTCGTCGCCGATGTCGGGGTCGACGTCGGTGCGCTCCCCAGTGGGCTTGGCGGTGGTGACGCCCTCGGTGTATTGCGGTTCGGCCTGGTCTTTGCAGGCGGTGACGACGGCGTGGATCTCCTCATCGGTGATGAACGCGCCTTGTAGACGAATAGGTTTGCTCGCGCCCATCGGCAAGAAGAGCCCGTCGCCCATGCCGATCAGCTTCTCGGCGCCCGCCTGGTCCAGGATCACCCTGCTGTCGGTGAGCGACGACGTCGCAAACGACAGCCGCGCAGGCACATTGGTCTTGATCAGCCCGGTGACGACGTCGACCGATGGACGCTGGGTGGCCAGCACCAGGTGGATGCCGGCGGCGCGGGCCTTCTGGGTGATCCGTACGACGGCGTCCTCGACATCGCGCGGCGCCGTCATCATCAGGTCGGCCAGCTCGTCGACGATCGCGACTACGTATGGGTAGGGCCGATATTCGCGCTGGCTACCCAACGGTGTCGTGATCTCGCCGGAGCGCACCTTGGCGTTGAAGTCGTCGATATGACGCACCCGCGACGCCTGCATGTCCTGGTAGCGCTGTTCCATCTCCTCGACCAGCCAGGCCAGCGCGGCGGCGGCCTTCTTCGGCTGGGTGATGATCGGCGTGATCAGATGCGGAATGCCTTCGTACGGCGTCAGTTCCACCATCTTCGGGTCGATCAGGATCATCCTGACCTCTTCGGGCGTGGCCCGGGCCAACAGTGACACCAACATCGAGTTGACGAAGCTGGATTTGCCGGATCCGGTGGAGCCGGCGACCAGCAGGTGCGGCATCTTCGCGAGGTTGGCGGAGATGAAGTCCCCCTCGATGTCCTTGCCCAGCCCGATCACCAGTGGGTGGTGGTCGCGGCGGGTCGACGGCGCGGTGAGCACGTCGGCCAGCCGCACCATCTCACGGTCGGTGTTGGGCACCTCGATCCCGACGGCGGACTTGCCGGGGATCGGCGCCAGCATCCGCACACTCTCGGTGGCCACCGCGTAAGCGATATTGCGTTGCAGCGCAGTGATTTTCTCCACTTTCACGCCAGGCCCAAGCTCCACCTCGTAGCGGGTGACCGTCGGACCGCGGGTGCAGCCTGTGACTGCGGCGTCCACCTTGAACTGTTGCAACACCGAGCTGATGGCGTCGGACATCTGGTCATTGGCGGCACTGCGTTTCTTGGGCGGGTCACCGGCAACCAGTAGGCTCAACGATGGCAGCGTGTAGGGCCCCTCGACGACGCGGTCGACAACCATGGTGTCCGGCTTGGCTTTACGACGGCTACGCGATACGGCCGGCTCGGGCACCGTCGGGGTGTCGTCGGCAGCAACGGGGTCGTTGCCGGACGGCCAGGGTTGCGACTCGTCGTTGTAGGACGACGGCTCATCGTAGTAGCCGTCGGAAAAGTCTTCGGCCGCATCGCTTTCCACGTCCGAATCGTCGTAGTCGAACATCCGGGTGCCGAACATGGACCGCAAGGTGTCGGGCACCTCGCGGATTGTGGTACCCGTCAACAGCAGCACACCGAACAACGCGCCGATGAACAGCAGCGGTGCGCAGATCCATGGGGTCAACCCCTCCGAAAGCGGTCCCCCGATGGCGAAGCCGATAAATCCCGCCGCGTGGGCGCGCCCGACCGGGCTGTCCGGCGAGCCGGCCCACAGGTGCCAAAGGCCGAGGACCGGCAGCGCCACCATCGTCGCGCCCAGAACCAGTCGCGGCCGTGCCTCGGGGTTGGGCTCGGTGCGCATCAACAGCACCGCGATCGCGGCGGTGACCGCTGGCAGCAGCACGACCGCCGAACCGATGAACACCCGCAACACCGAGTCGACCCAGGCGCCGACCGGGCGGGCTGCATCGAACCACGAGCTGGCAGCGACCACGACCGCAAGGCCCAGCAGCGCCAGCGCGATCCCGTCGCGGCGATGCCCCGGATCGATGTCGCGGGCCCGACCAACCGATCGCGCTGTGGTTCCGGTCCCCTTGGCCACCATCAGCCAGGTCGCGCGCATGGCCCGCCCGCAGGTCAGCCCGGCGCTGGTCACCAGCGAGTGATTGCGGCGCCTGGCCGGCCTGCGCGGCGCCTTGGCAGGCTTGCGGCGAGTCTGAGCCGTCCTGGAAGCCGACCGGGACCCGGCCTTTGACCTGGTCGTTCGGGCACCAGAACGCGCGACAGTCTTGCTAGCCATGCCCGCAAGCCTAATCGCAAATGCATCATCTGCACCATCCGCCACACTGGTTAGCACGATGTCGCGGCTTGGTCACGAAAACGTCTGGGTAGGGTGACAGCCGTCACGCCGCTACCGCCCCGCAGAGCCCCAGGAGGCCCGCATGCCCGTCGTCGTTGTCGCGACCATGACCGTCAAACCCGAATCCGTGGACGCCGTCCGCGAAATCCTCACCAACGCGGTCAAAGAGGTGCATGACGAGCCCGGCTGTCAGCTCTATTCGCTGCACGAATCCGGCGACACGTTCGTCTTCGTCGAACAGTGGGCCGACGAAGAGGCGCTCAAGACCCACAGCACCGCGCCGGCGATCGGCAAGATGTTCAGCGCGGCGGGCGAGCACCTGGCTGGAGCGCCGGACATCAAGATGTTGCAGCCCGTTCCCGCAGGCGATCCCGGCAAGGGACAGTTGCGCACGTAATGACCCTGTCGCCGGAACGGCCGCTAAAAGAGAAAGTCGCCTTCATCACCGGCGCGGCGCGCGGCCAGGGACGCGCGCATGCGGTGCGGCTGGCCGCTGACGGCGCGAGCATCATCGCCGTCGATCTGTGCGAGCAGATCGCCAGCGTCCCATACGCATTGGCCACTGCTGATGATCTGGCCGCGACGGTCAAGCTCGTCGAAGACACCGGCTCGCGCATCGTGGCCAAACAGGGCGATGTGCGCGACCGAACATCACTGGCGTCCGCCCTGCAAGCGGGCCTCGACGAGTTCGGCCGCCTCGACATTGTCGTGGCCAACGCCGGCATCGCTCCCATGCAATCCGGTGACGACGGCTGGCATGACGTCATCGACGTCAACCTCACCGGCGTCTACAACACGATCAAGGTCGCGATCCCGACCATGGTCAAGCAAGGAACCGGCGGATCGATCGTGCTGATCAGTTCGGCCGCCGGATTGGCCGGAGTCGGCAGCCCCGATGCCGGTTCGGTCGGCTATGCCGCTGCCAAGCACGGGGTCGTCGGGCTGATGCGCGTGTACGCGAATCTGCTTGCTGGGCAGATGATTCGGGTCAACTCGATCCATCCGTCCGGCGTCGAGACGCCGATGATCAACAACGAGTTCACCCGGGAGTGGCTGGCCAAGATGGCAGCAGCGACGGACACGCCGGGAGCCATGGGCAATGCCATGCCGGTGGAAGTGCTGGACGCCGAAGACATCGCCAACGCGGTGGCGTGGTTGGTGTCGGACCAAGCTCGCTATATCACCGGGGTGACATTGCCGGTCGACGCCGGCTTTTTGAACAAGTAGACACGCCGGGATGCGCGCATCCCCAGGTCAGCCCCATAACGGCGGCATACTCAGCTTGTGGCCAGCAACGAGGCTGCCCGCTTGGTCGGCTCATTGGCGCCGGTGTCCCGGCGCCAGATGGCCGCGGCTTACCGATACCTGTCGCCCCGCCAAGCCGCAGTGCTCGACGCCGTCACCCCCCGCTTGATTCCCGGGCTGGACCTTCCGGCGGCGCGCGTCGTCGCCTATGTCGACGATCTGCTATCGCGGTTCGACGCAACGACTTTCGCGCGTCGCGTGCGGGTTGCCGACCTGCGCGACGAGTACACCAAGGGCATCGCGCTCCTCGACCAGCTGGCCGGCGGCGACTTCACCGCGGTTCCGCCACTGCGACAAGACCTCATCGTGTCCCACGCTGACGTCGCGCCTTTCGT
>DAIODV010000289.1:0-5266 GCA_036746615.1 Mycobacterium sp. | reverse complement strand
CAAGTTGCGGCGCGGGCTTCGGTCTCGCCACGGCTGAGAAAATCCTTCTCGCACAGCTTGATTCCGGTGCGCTGGCCGCACTCCGGGTTACGACACGTCAACGCCACCATGTAGGCGTCGTTGTCCTCGTCGAGGAACAGAAAACCGAGGTAAAGGGCATGTCCCACTTCGAAATCGGTGCCGCCGCAGCTTTCGCAGTGCCCGCCTTTCGCGGCGACTTGCGCCAAGACGCGGTCCCGGTCGACCGGGACCAGGCTGATCAGCTCCGGACGTACGTGGTTGTCCGTCATCAGATCTCCACGTCCTTGTCGTAGTAGACGTTGTCCTCACGCCAACCGCCCGCGCCCTTGCCGATGCTTGAATAGTCGTTGACGAACTCGATCTGGTTGATCCACTTGGCCATCTTGAAGCCGACTTGGGTTTCCACCCGCAACCGCAACGGGGCGCCATGTTTGATCGGCAACGGCTTACCGTTCATCTCGTAAGCCAAGATGGTCTGCGGCTTGTAGGCGAGTTCGAGATCCATCACCTCGTAAAACTGGCCTCCACCATGCGAACTGGGCTCGTCTCTGTCGTTGTCTTGCATAGTCATCGTGCAGATGTATTTCGCCTCCGGCAGCGGTCGCACGAGTTCGACCAGCGTGCTCAGGTGCAGGCCGCTCCACTGACCGATGCTCGTCCAGCCCTGAACGCAGTTATGCATCACCCGCTGCGTCTCCGGATCGGCCAACTCACGTAACGCCGCCAAATCCAAAGTCACCGGGTTTTCCACCAACCCGCCGACGCGTAACTTCCAGTCGACGAAATTGTGCACGGCCATCACTTTGTACTCCGCCGAGCACGGCGGCTTGCCGTTGACACGGTGCTGCGGGGTCAGTTTTCGTTCCGGATAATCTTGCCGAGAGTCCAACGGCCGCAACAGAAGAAGCCGCGCGCGGCTTACCACCGCGCCAAGCACCCGCTGAACGGAACGGGGTTTGCGCAGGCTCCAAACAGTTACTGCGACATGGATTGCGATGATCGCGGCGATGATTATGAGTGAGATCGCGGTCGCCCAGTGCGTGTTGCGGATCGAACCGAAGATCATCGCGGACGTGAGGTGCCCCCAGCCCCAGAAGAACACCATCGAGAGATGGATCAAGATGAAGACCAGAAAGGCGAGTAGTCCCACGAAATGCAGACTGCGCGCCCATTGCCGTCCGCCCCACATCTGCACGTACCACGGGAATCTCGCTTCGATCGCCGGGGACTGGGCTGCGCCGGTGAGGATTTGGAACGGCGCCAGCCCGAAGATGACGCCTGCATAGGTGAGCTGCTGGATGGCGTCCATGGGTTCGCCCGGAATCAACGGCGGCAGGTTGAAGCTCATGTAGGTGACGATGTCGTCGAACGCCTCCGGGAAGATCGACCACGAGGGGGGCCAATAGCGATGCCACTGTCCGGTGGCGAAGAGCAGGATGTAGTAGGACAGCCCCAGCAGAATCCAGCCGATTACCACAAAGAAATGCCAGTGCCGGCCGAGGCCCAACTGCGCGCGACCAGGCAGCGAAATGAACGGGCTGTAATCCTCCTCCTCATCGAGGGTGTCGAACAGCTTGTCCTTTGGCATCACCTTGCGGGTGAAACGCGCCCATTCGCTCCCGGGTCTGCTGTCGTCATGCCAATACAACTTCGGATGGGTGGCGAGAATCTCGATGCCGCTGCGAATGATCAACGTCACGAACAGAACGTTGACCCAATGATCGATTCGCAGCCAGAGCGGATAATCGAACGTCGTCATCGCCGAATTCCCGTCAGTCAGTCCATTGCTGCCGTTGCGGATAGGCCACGTTGATGACCAGAAGCACCGTCATGTGGATGGCGATAAACCCCAGCGCGAACGCGCCTGCGAGCGAGCCGGGCGCGAAATCCCATCGGCCGGTCAGCGCCACCAGCCCGGGCAGTGGCGCGGGTCGACTGAACAAATACAAGCCCAGGAAGACGATCGACACCAGATCACCGAAGAGCCAGCCTAGTTGCGGCACACGGGGATTGCGGCCCAGCCACAGGGAAGCGGCAGCCAAGAGACAGCAAGCTACCAGGCTTGCGGTGTAGACGACGAAGTACACCGGCAACGCCGACTGGCGGGCGAGCACGTAAAAATGGGTCGCGGCGATTCCAATCAGCAGCCCCGCCCCCAGTGCGCTCACAGTTCGAGGCAGATTGAATGCGACATAGCCGTTTAGGCGAAGCAATTCATACGGCTTGCTGCGCTTCCATCTTTCGACGAACGCACCGATCACCGTCGCCACGTACCCCAATCAGTCAATCCGCAAACGCCCTAGGGGTTTCGACAATCACGGTGGTGGCCTTGACGAGCGCTACTGCGAGACTGCCGGGTTCGAGTTTCAATTGCTGTGCCGCCTCGGTGCTCATCAAGGAGACGACGGTGTGCGGACCACATTGCATCTCGACTTGGGTCATGACCTTGTCGCTGATCACGTTGGTGACCAACCCGACGAAGCGATTGCGTGCTGAGCTGCCGGTGCCAAGCGGGTTCGGCGGCAACGGCCGCGCGTTTTTGCGCCAGAACTCGGCCAGCACGTGCCCGGCGATCACTTTGCGGCCGGCATCGTCCTGGCTGGCCGACAAGGCGCCGTTGTCGATCCATCGCCGCACCGTGTCGTCGCTGACCCCCAGCAGCTCAGCTGCCTGACGAATGCGCATCATTGGCACATCGAAGATGCTAGATCAAGCCATGACCTGCAGGAAGGTGCCGCGCCACGCCGCCTTCGCCGGGCCGATGGATAATGAAAAGATCGCTCTCGACCAGATTCGGATGATGCCATGATCACGACGCTCGGCGTGCCTTCGGTGCGGCGCCGGCTGGACGGCGTCGATGGCCCCACCACGCAGGCCCCGTCCAGCGGCCCGTTGATCGACAGCTATGGGCGAGTTGCGACGGATTTGCGGGTGTCGTTGACCGACCGCTGCAATCTGCGCTGTACCTACTGCATGCCCGCGGAAGGCCTGCCATGGTCGCCTGCGGAGCGGCTGCTGCAGCCCGACGAGATCCTGCGGCTAGTGCGAATCGGCGTGACCCGGCTGGGCATCACCAAGGTGCGGTTCACTGGTGGAGAACCGTTGCTGGCCAAGCACCTTGACGAAATTGTCGCGGCAACCGCCGCGCTACAGCCTCGCCCGGAGCTCGCGCTGACTACCAACGGCGTTTTGTTGGCCAAGCATGCTGACAGGTTGGCGCGTGCCGGCCTGGACCGGGTGAATGTGTCGCTGGACAGCGTGGATTACGTTCGCTTCGCGGCGATTACCCGCCGCGACCGGCTGGCCGACGTACTGGACGGCTTGGCCGCCGCGCATGCAGTGGGTCTGCGGCCGGTAAAGGTGAATGCCGTGCTGGACCCGCAGACCGGGCTCGATGATGCCGTGTCGTTGGTGCGGTTCTGCCTCGGCCATGACTATCAGCTGCGGATCATCGAGCAGATGCCGCTCGATGCGGGACACCAGTGGAGTCGCGAGGCCACGGTGACCGCAGAGCAAGTGATCGCGCAGCTGCGACGGCACGCCTTTGAGCTGAGACCCGATCGGGCGCTGCGGGGTTCGGCGCCCGCCGAGCTGTGGCAGATCACCGATCCTGAGACGGGACGAACCGGAAAAGTCGGAATCATCGCCTCGGTGACGCACCCGTTCTGCGCAACGTGTGACCGCACTCGTTTGACCGGCGATGGGCAGCTGCGTAGCTGCCTGTTCGCCATCGAGGAGACAGATCTGCGGGGGCTTTTACGCGGCGGCGCTGACGATGCCGCGATCGAGGCGGCGTGGCGGACGGCGATGTGGGGCAAGCCGGCCGGCCATGGCATCGATGACCCGGACTTCGTCCAGCCGTCGCGGCCGATGAGCGCGATCGGTGGCTAAGGTGGCGGATCAGACGGTCACCGTTCGGTATTTCGCGGCCGCCCGGGCCGCGGCGGGGTCTGATTCCGAGCAGCTCAGCCTGCCTTCCGGCGCCACGGTGAGCGAGCTTGTCGACGGGCTGGCCGGCCGAAGCCAAGAACTCGCCCGCGTACTCACCCGGTGCTCGTATCTGTGCGATGGCGTGGCGCTACGGAACCAGGACCAGCCGCTGCAGGCGGGCAATACGATCGACGTCCTGCCGCCGTTCGCGGGCGGATAACGCGGCTCCTAAGCCGAGCCCACCCACTCGTCGGTTCCATCGGCGAAGACTTGTCGCTTCCACACCGGTAGCCGGGCCTTGATGGCATCCACCAGCTGCGCGCAGGTGGCGAATGCCGCTTGGCGATGGTCGGCGGCGACCGCGGCCACCAGCGCTGCCTCGCCGATCTGCAGGACGCCGATCCGGTGGCTGGCCGCCACGGCCCGCGTGCCGGGGGACTGCGCCGCGACGTCGGCCACCACCTCGGCCAGGACGTCGGCGGCCGACGGGTGCGCGGAATATTCCAGCTGAAGCACCTGGCGTCCGCTGTCGTGGTCGCGGATCATCCCGACGAACCCCACGACGGCGCCGGCGGACTGATGGCCTACCAGTTCCTCATGTTCGGCAAGCGAAATCGGTTGGTCCGTCAAGGCGGCACGCACTACCAGCGTCATCGCCACCCACTATATTTACTGACGCCATGCGGTCGGTCGAAGAGCATCAACGCATCATTGCCGGGCTGATTGCCGTCCGGCCTGCGGCGGTCGCGGATCTGGCCGACGCCGAGGGCCGAGTGCTGTCCGACGACGTGACCGCGGCGGTGTCGCTGCCGGTTTTCGACAACTCCGCGATGGACGGCTACGCCGTGCGCGCCGACGAGATAACATCGGCGACCCTCGATAACCCCGTGAAACTGCGTGTGGCCGAGGACATTCCGGCTGGCCGGACCGACATCCCGGCACTGCAGCCGGGTACCGCGCACCGCATCATGACTGGCGCGCCGATGCCGGCCGGCGCGACGGCGGTGGTGCCCGTCGAGGACACCGACGGGCGAACCGATGTCGTGCAGATCACCCAACGCAGCGTCGAGGGCAAGCACATCCGCCGTGCCGGCGAGGACGTTGTTGCGGGCACCACGGTATTGCGGGCCGGACAGGTGGTCACCCCCGCGGTAATCGGCCTGGCCGCGGCGCTGGGAGTGTCCCAGCTACCCGTGATCCCGCGTCAGCGGGTGCTGCTGATCTCCACCGGCTCAGAGCTGGTGAAGCCGGGTACGCCGCTGCGGCCCGGCCAAATCTACGAATCCAACGCGGTCATGCTGGCCGCCGCCGTCCG
>DAIODV010000288.1:0-5274 GCA_036746615.1 Mycobacterium sp. | reverse complement strand
CCATGCTCGCCATCGTCACGAGCGCCAACGTGGCCTGCGGTTTCCATGCCGGCGACCCGGCTGAGTTGCTGCGGGTGTGTCGACTGGCGGCCGAGCGCGACGTGCGCATCGGCGCACAGGTCAGCTATCGCGACTTGGCCGGATTCGGCCGACGGTTCATCGACGTCACGCCCGAGGATCTGCTCGCCGACGTCATCTATCAGATCGGTGCGTTGCAGGGGCTCGCGCAGGCGGCAGGCTCGGCGGTGTCTTACGTCAAACCCCATGGCGCGCTGTACAACACGATCATGACCAACCGTGAGCAGGCCGCCGCGGTCGCGCAAGCGGTGCAGATGGTGGACGACGCTCTGCCGGTACTGGGTCTGGCGGGGTCGGCGTTCTTCGAGGAGGCGCAAAGCCGCGCCTTGCGCACTGTGCCCGAGGCATTCGCCGATCGCGCCTACCGACCGGACGGCGGACTAGTGTCCCGACGGGAACCCGACGCGGTCCTCGACGATCCGGCGGCCATCGCCGAACGGGTGGTGGCCATGGTGACTACTGGACACGTCACTGCCGTCGACGGGTCAGCGCTCGACGTGCACGTGAAATCGGTTTGTGTACACGGTGATTCACCCGGCGCAGTTCAGATCGCCACGGCGGTGCGGGATCGGCTCAAGGCCGACGGGATTGACTTGAAAGCGTTTTGCTGATGCGGCTGCGGCCCGGGCGACCGGACATCGAGCGGTATGCGCACCGGTTCAGCGTCCCTGCGGCCGACTCCAGCGCGTCGCTGAGCGTGACGTGGCTTGGGGTGTCGACGCTGCTGCTCGACGACGGGACTTCGAGGCTGCTGACCGACGGCTACTTTTCCCGGCCCAGCCTGTCGCGGGTGGCGCTGGGCAAGGTGTCACCATCGCCGGCCCGGGTCGACGGATGCCTGGCGCGCCTCAGGCTGACGCGGCTGGAGGCGGTCGTACCGGTGCACACGCATATCGACCACGCGCTGGACTCCGCGCTGGTCGCCGACCGCACCGGCGCGCGATTGGTTGGAGGCGAATCGGCGGCCAACGTCGGCCGAGGCTACGGCCTTGCCGATGAGCGCATAGTGGTCGCAGAATCTGGCGAGCCAAATCGCCTGGGCGCCTTCGACGTTACGCTGATCAAGTCGCGGCATAGCCCACCTGACCGGTTCCCCGGAAAGATCACAGCGCCGGTGATACCGCCGGTGAAGGCATCGGCCTACCGGTGCGGCGAGGCCTGGTCGATGCTGGTGCATCACCGGCCGTCGGATCGTCGGCTGTTGATTCAAGGCAGCGCCGGCTTTGTGAAGGGCTCGCTGGCCGGTCACCGCGCCGACGTCGTCTATCTAGGCGTCGGCCAACTGGGACTGCAGGCCGAGCAGTATCTCGTCGACTACTGGACCGAGACCGTGCGCACAGTGGGTGCGCGCCGCGTGGTGTTGATCCACTGGGATGATTTCTTTCGTCCGCTGTCAGAACCGTTGCGCGCGTTGCCTTATGCGGGTGACGATTTGGACGTCACACTGCGGACCCTGAGCACTCTGGCCGAGCAGGACGGTATCGCGTTGGACATGCCGACCGTGTGGCGGCGCGAAGATCCGTGGGCCTGAGATTTGACGCTACTTCTGGCTCTGCTGGCGCTGGTGGTGGTTTTGGCATTCGCGGTTGCCCGCCCACGGGGTTGGCCCGAGGCTTTCGCCGCTATCCCAGCAGTCGTGGTCCTCATCGCCGTCGGCGCGATCTCAACGCATGACGCGTCCGCCGAGGCGGCCCGGCTATCGCACGTCGTCGCTTTCCTGGGCGCGGTGCTGGTGTTGGCCAAAATGTGCGACGACGAAGGCCTTTTCGAAGCGGCCGGGGCCGCGATGGCACGCGCCCGTTTCGGATCTCGAAGCTTGCTGCGGCAAGTGTTTGTTATCGCCGCGACCATTACCGCGGTGCTGAGCCTGGACGCCACCGTCGTGCTGATGACGCCGGTGGTGTTGACCACGGTACGGCGCCTGCGGGCACCGGTACGGCCGCACGCCTACGCGACAGCGCACCTGGCCAACGCGGCCTCGCTGCTGCTGCCGGTGTCAAACCTGACCAACCTGCTCGCTTTTCACGTCGTCGACCTGTCGTTCACCAAGTTCACCGCGGTGATGGCGCTGCCCTGGCTGGCCGCAGTGGGCACCGTCTATCTCGTCTTCAGGGTGTTCTTCCGCAGTGACCTCAGCGTGCAGCCCGAGCCTGACGAGAACGAGCCGGCACCGAAGGTGCCAGTGTTCGCACTGGCGGTGGTGGCCCTGACGCTGGGCGGCTTCGTGATTGCGCAAGCTGCGGGGGTGGCCCCGGCGTGGGCGGCGATCGCCGGTGCGGCGGTGATGGCGCTACGAGGCCTGGCGCGCCGGCACACTACCGCGGTGGAGATCGTGCGCGCGGTCAACATCCCGTTTCTGGTGTTCGTGTTGGCGCTGGGCGTCGTGGTGCAGGCGGTCATGCAGAACGGTGTTTCCGCTCGGATGGGCGCAGTGTTGCCGTCCGGTTCGACCCTGCTTGCGCTGCTGGGCTTCGCGGTGGTGGCCGCGGTGCTGGCCAACATCGTCAACAACCTGCCCGCGACACTGGTGTTGCTGCCGCTGGTGGCGCCGAGCGGTCCCGCCGCAGTGCTGGCTGTGCTGGTCGGGGTGAACATCGGGCCCAACCTGACCTATGTTGGCTCGCTATCGAACCTACTGTGGCGCAGCGTGTTACGTCGCTACGACGTCCCAGTCAGCGTCGGCGAATACACCAGGCTCGGGTTGTGCACCGTGCCCACGGCGCTGGTAGCGGCGGTGCTGGCACTGTGGACCGGTGTGCGACTGCTGGGCCTCTAGCGGTGGTACGCCGGCGGCAGCGGCATGCCGAGTTCGGCCATCACCCCTCGTAACGCAGCGGGATAGTTGGTGATGATCCCGTCGACGCCATCAGCGATCTGCGCTCGCATGTCGTTGGCGTCATCGACCGTCCACGGAATGATGCTGAGCCGCAACGCATGTGCCCGGTCAACCAAAGACTTGTCGACCAAAGAGTAATCGGGTGACAAGATGTTTGCGCCAACCATCGTGGCGCCGAGTACCGGATCACCGACCACCGCAGGGTTGATGCCGGCCAGCCACGGCGAATCCGGCACCCACGTCTGCGCATCCCACAACGCCACCAACGGAATCGCTGGCTCGGCCTGGTGTACCAGCGGCAACGTGCGCCAGTCGAAACTTTGGATCTCAACGCGGTCGGCCTTGCCCGCGGACCTGACTGCAGCCAACACCACGTCGACGAACTCCTGGGGCTCGGCCGACACGGTCGGGCGATCGGCCGCGACCTTGGTTTCGATGTTGAAGCGCACACCGGCTCGATACGCGTCGGCAAGTGAGAATACCTCCGGCAACGTAACTAACTTGTTGCCCCACACCACTTCTGCGCCCGGAAATTGGCTATTCGGCTTTCCACAGTCCAGCGTTCGGATCTGCGCCACAGTCAGCTCGTGCACCGCTTTTCCGACGTACGGATACGACGGGTCACCGCCAAACACCGGACTGCTGTCCGTGCACTGCTGCGGCCCGATAATCGAATCATGCCATACCAGCGGTTGGTGATCCTTGGTGATGTTGACGTCGAGTTCCAGTGTGCTGACACCGAGTTCGAGCGATTTGGCAAAGGCGCGCAATGATTCGCCGGTCGCCGCGCCGCGGCCGCCGGCGTGGGCCTGCAGGTCGAACTGAGACAATTCCGCAGCTGCTGATGGACCAACAGCCAGTACTGCCGCCGCGAACAACAGAGCGCCAAGGCGCTCAACTCGCATACGAAGGTCCCTGCGGCAACAAGTGCTGTCGGACGAGCTTGTGCCAACGCCGTTGCCGGTAGCGGAATATGCCGGCAGCAAGCGCCGCGACGAAAGCCGTTGCGGGACCGGCGTCGATCTCGATGGTGTCGCTGTAGCGACAGCGGGCGTCATCGATGGGCTCGACGTGCAGCGTGTGGTTCCAGGCCCGAAGGACGCCGCCGTGCTCATGGCTGCGGATGGTTTTGCCTGCCTCGTCGACCTCGGCGATCTCGATGGTGTGCCGATAGGCCGGTATCAGGTGGAAGGCGAACAGCCATGCGGTGCCACGCTCGCCGCGTCGCAGTGGCTCTGCTCGTCCTGCCAATGCCGGAATGCCGAACAGACCTTTGCACACATAGAGGAATGTGACCGGCGATTGCATTGCGTACCAAACGCGGTCGGCGTTGGCGGGAAGTGTCGTTTCGAGATGGATGGTTCGCATCGACGGCTAACGCCTGCGCTGGCGAGCGATTTCGGCCAGCACCACCCCGGCGGCCACCGACGCGTTCAACGATTCGGCGGGACCCGACATCGGGATCGACACCACCGCGTCGCAGTTCTGACGCACCAGCCGCGACAACCCCTTTCCTTCCGATCCGACGACGACCACCAGCGGACCCGTGGCGTCCAGATCGTCGAGGACGGTATCGCCGCCGGCGTCCAGGCCGACGAGCTGCAGGCCGCGATCGGCCCAATCCTTGAGTGTCCGATTGAGATTGGTGGCTCGCGCGATGGGTATCCGCGCGGCGGCGCCCGCGCTGGTTCGCCAAGCCACCGCCGTCACCGAGGCCGAACGCCGCTGGGGGATCAGCACCCCATGACCGGCGAACGCCGCCACCGACCGAACGATCGCGCCCAGGTTGCGCGGATCTGAGATGTTGTCCAACGCGACCAGCAGTGCGGGCGGGGAATCCAGGGCCGACTCGAGCAGCTCGTCGGGATGCAGGTAGTCGTAGGGCGGCACCTGTAACGCGATCCCTTGATGCAGGCCATTGGTCGTCATCCGATCCAAATCGGTGCGCGGCACTTCGAGGATCGCGATGCCGGAATCGGCTGCCAGCGTGACGGATTCGGTCATCCGCTCGTCGGCCTGTGCTCCGAGCGCCACGTAGAGCGCGGTCGCCGGCACCCCGGCGCGCAGGCATTCCAAGACCGGGTTTCGGCCCAAGACCGTTTCGACGTCGTCGTCGCTGCGTCTAGCGGGGCGTCGCTGCTGTGCTTTGGCCCGCTTGGCGGCCGGATGGTACGGCCGCATATGGGCGGGCGGAGTCGCGCCGCGGCCTTCGAGCCCGCCTGAAGCGCGCCCGAGCCCGCCTGAAGCGCGCGAGCCCGCCTGAGCCGCGTCACCGACCGCCGCTTGGCGGTCGCCTCTTCTCACCTCCGCGCTCAGAAGCGGTGCATACACTGGCCGCGGTGTCTGAACTGGAGAAAAAG
>DAIODV010000287.1:3177-5293 GCA_036746615.1 Mycobacterium sp. | reverse complement strand
GGCCGCGTTAGCTCAGTTGGTAGAGCGTCGCTCTTGTAAAGCGGATGTCGAGAGTTCGAGTCTCTCACGCGGCTCCATTTTTGGACTTTCCGGCGCGAGCGTGCACAGATGTACGCGAAAACGCCGTCGATGCTGTGCATTTGCGCACGTTCGCGGACCTACCTATCGCTGGACCGCATGGAACTCATGCATCACTCCTCGTGATCGATGACCCGCTGAGAACGAACCGTCCGCGGCGGCGAGCTGCGGCGCGGGCGGCGCCCGGGCAGCGG
The DNA here is from genome assembly GCA_036746615.1 of Mycobacterium sp. GTDB lineage: Bacteria > Actinomycetota > Actinomycetes > Mycobacteriales > Mycobacteriaceae > Mycobacterium. The sequence goes on along the minus strand of DAIODV010000287.1, from coordinate 5,021 downwards.
AATCCGGTCGGCAATGTTGCTGAGCGGGTTGACCACCATGGTCAGCGAGATGACCGCGTCCTGCAGCGTGGCGATCGCCGGCTCCAGCGCTTCCATGCCCGGTGCCAGCCTGCTCAGGGTGTCGGCGACGTCGGCCAGCTGCTCGAGCGGGCCATGCCGGGCGGTGAGCTTGTCGATGAGGCCGCCCTCGGCCAGCAGTCGATCCGCCAGCCCGTCTTCGGCGAGCACCCGTTCGATCAACCCCTCGTCGGCGGTCAGCTGATCGACCAGGCCACCGGGCTTAAGGGCCCGCTCCAGGCCGCCGCCCTCGGCAGTCAGCCGATCAAGCAGGCCGCCCGGCGACGTGAGCATGTCGACCACCCCGCCCGGACGCAGCAGCCGATCGATGGGCCCGTCGGTAGCCAGGGCGCGCCCCAGCGGCGCGTCGTCGTCCAACAACCGGGCCAGCCGGTTTGCCCGGGTGATCGCATCGTCAATGCCGAACATATGCGCGACCGTGTTCGACCTGGTCGCCGCGCCCGTCTCACCCAGCGTGCGATGCGCCAAGCCAAGCGCCGAGGCCGCGACTCCGAGACCCGCGTCGGCGGCAGCGAGTCCGACGCGCGCCGGCGCGGTGACCACCGCGGTCAGGCTTTTGCCGAGGTTCATTCCTCGAGTGTATTCGCGCCGGTCGCAGCCAATTGAGACTCGCAAAAAACCAACTGACAGCAAGTCCACAGCAATTGTGGAGGCTGTCTTGAGCTAAATGCGAGCAAATAGACAGATGGCATCGGCAATCGCAGAAGAAACCGTTCCCGAGGCCCGGGTACTCGTCGTCGACGACGAAGACAACATCGTCGAGCTGTTATCGGTCAGCCTCAAGTTCCAGGGCTTCGAGGTGCACACCGCGACAAACGGGCCGGCGGCGCTGGACTTGGCCCGCGACGTCAAGCCCGATGCAGTGATCCTCGACGTGATGATGCCCGGGATGGACGGCTTCGGCGTGCTGCGCCGGCTGCGCGCCGACGGCATCGACGCCCCCGCGCTGTTCCTCACCGCCCGCGACTCGCTTCAGGACAAGGTTGCCGGGTTGACACTCGGCGGCGACGACTACGTCACTAAGCCATTCAGCCTCGAAGAGGTTGTCGCCCGCTTGCGAGTCATCTTGCGGCGCACCGGAAAAGGCATCGCCGAGCGTCGTAACGCCCGCCTGACGTTCGCCGACATCGAACTCGACGAGGACACCCACGAAGTGTGGAAAGCCGGCGAGCCGGTGTCACTGTCGCCCACGGAGTTCACCCTGCTGCGCTACTTCGTGATCAACGCGGGCACCGTGCTGAGCAAGCCGAAAATCCTCGACCACGTCTGGCGCTATGACTTCGGTGGTGACGTCAACGTCGTCGAGTCCTATGTGTCGTATCTGCGCCGCAAAATCGACACCGGCGAGAAGCGCCTGCTGCACACCCTGCGCGGAGTGGGGTACGTGCTGCGCGAGCCGCGGTAACCGTCAGCGCAGAATAGCGGCATGCCGAGAACACTTCGGGCCACGCTGTCGCTGCGCCTCGCGCTGGTCGCTGCGCTTTTGCTGCTCGCGGCGTGCGGCCTCACCACCTCCGGCATCGCGGTCACCTCGATCCTGCGGCATAGCCTGATCCAGCGCGTCGACCAGACGCTGAAGGAGGCATCGCGCGGCTGGGCGCAAGCTCCGCGGGGGTCGCTGCCAGTGCGCCGGGGACCGACGCTGGACCGCCCGCCGTCGGACTTCTTCGTGCGCTACGTCACCGTCGACGGGCACACGGTGGCGGTGCGGCTCGCTGAGGCGCTGCGGCAACGAGCCGTCGTGATGTGGCGGACCCATGCGGACA
>DAIODV010000287.1:0-3167 GCA_036746615.1 Mycobacterium sp. | reverse complement strand
GCCCGCAGCCGACGACGGTCGGGTCGGTCGATAAATCCGACGTGCAGTGGCGGGTGGTGTCGGTGCGCGCACCCAGCGGTCGGTTGGTCACCGTCGCCTACGACCTTTCCGAAATCCAGCAGACCGTCCGGTCGTTGGTCTTGCTGCAGTTTGGCATCGGTGCGGCGGTGTTGCTGGTCCTCGGCTTGGCCGGGTCGTGGGCTGTGCACCGGAGCCTGCGACCGCTGACCGAGGTCGAGCAAACCGCCGCGGCGATCGCGGCCGGCCAGCTGGATCGTCGTGTGCCCGAACGTGATCCGCGTACAGAGGTTGGTCGGTTGTCCCAGGCGCTCAACGGCATGCTCGCTCAGATCCAGCGGGCGCTCGCATCGTCGGAAGCCTCTGCGGAGAAGGCGCGGACCTCAGAAGAGCGGATGCGGCGCTTCATCACTGATGCCAGTCATGAACTGCGCACCCCGCTGACAACCATGCGGGGCTTCGCGGAGTTGTATCGCCAGGGCGCCGCCCGCGACATGGAAATGGTGATGTCGCGGATCGAAAGCGAATCGAGCCGGATGGGCCTGCTGGTCGACGACCTGCTGCTGCTCGCCCGGCTCGACGCGCAGCGGCCGATCGAGCACAACCGGGTGGACCTGCTTGCGCTGGCCAGCGATGCGGTGCATGACGCTCAGGCGGTCGCGCCGAACCGCAAAATCACGATGGAGGTGCTCGATGGTCCCGGTACCCCTGAGGTGCTGGGCGACGAGCCCCGGCTGCGTCAGGTGCTGAGCAACCTGGTGACCAACGCTCTGCAACACACGCCGGAATCCGCTGATATCACCGTGCGCGTCGGCACCGACGCCGAGGACGCGATCTTGGAGGTTGTCGACGAGGGGCCCGGCATGAGCCAGCAGGATGCGCTGCGCGTCTTCGAACGGTTCTATCGCACCGACTCGTCGCGCGCGCGGATCAGCGGCGGCAGCGGCCTGGGGCTCTCGATCGTCGACTCGCTGGTTAACGCCCACGGCGGCGTCGTCACCGTGACGACGGCGCCCGGCCAGGGCTGCCGTTTCTACGTGAGCCTCCCGCGCATCGCCGACGTTCCCGCCCGCGCCACCCAGGCGGCACGAAGAGTCGCGCAACCAAGCTGACTGGCAGCCCGGCGATACAGTCTGATGCGATGACGACTCCGAGTCATGACTCCCCGTCCGCACTTGCTGCGTTGTACTCAGCTGAGCGGGCCGAGGTGCAGAGCATCCTTGGCCACGCACTCACCTTGGTGAACGTGTTAATTGGCTATTCTTCGGTAGTTCTCATTGGCTGGGCAACCAGGGCGGAAACCGTACCGCATTATCTGATTCCGTTGATTCCGGTACCCGCTTATATCGTCATAGCTTGGCACTCGCAATTAAACAGTCGGGTATGGGCGCACAACCAGGTGATTTTAGTCCTTGAGCAAAGGCTCTTGGATTTGATTCCAAGCATCAAGCATCCGACCCGGTTATGGATCGGACATACCAGCGGCAGGATGGTCGTCGAGCTCCCAGTGCTGGTGAAAGAGCGCAGATTCGGTATGGCTGCCGCGAGCATAATGACCTACGGAGGAATGCTGGCCGTTGTGTTGGCGCTGACCATTTCCAGTGTCGCCGTGCCCATCGCAATAAACGAGGATTACCAAGTGCTCGCATCTGCGATGGCGGTCGTATATGTCATCGCGCTGGCGCTGCTGTATACCTCGTATAAGTCTTCTTTTGACATCAGTGCCGACCATTTAGATCAGTGGGTGACATCGGCTCAGCAGAGCTTTTCGGCGCAATTCAAGACCAGGCACGGTTACGGAGAACTGAGCTAATCCACTGGCTCAAGTCAGCTCGGCGAGAGCCGCCTTGATCTTCGCCTGCGCCTCGTCGAGAGATGCCGGAGAAGGGTTGTTGTCGACATTGGCGAAGCCGAAGTCGCTCAAGCTGCGCGTCGGGAAGACGTGGATGTGCAGATGAGGGACCTCGAGCCCGGCAATGATCACGCCGGCGCGGTCGGCGTCAAACGCCCGGCAAACGGCCTTGCCGATCAGCTGTGCCACCGACATCACCCGGCCGAACACGGCTGTGTCGATGTCCTGCCATTGATCAAGCTCTTCTCGCGGCACGACCAGCGTGTGCCCCTGCGTCATCGGCTGGATGGTCAAGAAAGCAACCACCTCGTCGTCCTCGTAGACGAACCGGCCCGGCAATTCCCCGTTGATGATCTTGGTGAAAACGGTAGTCACGCCGTCTACCTTATGACGCACTTCGCTGTCACGGATAAGCCGCAAGGACTAAGGTCGATTTCATCAAGGTGCGAATGCCGTCGGGTTGGCAGCGGCGCTGCGCTGTCGACCCGCGCTGACACGCAGGGAGATGACATGTTAGCTGTCACAACGTTTCTCAGCAGTCCCGAATCGGTGGGCGTTTGGAGCGTTGTCCCGCAGCGCTCCTCCATCCGGTTCGAGAACAAGACGATGTGGGGCGCGATGAAGGTCCGCGGCGAGTTCACCGAATACAGCGGCGGCGGCCAAATCGAGGACTCTCGAACAGTATCCGGCCGAATCGAAGTCAAGGCCGCCTCAGTGCACACCGGGCTAGACAAACGCGACGAGGATCTGCGCTCGCCGAACTTCTTCGATGTGGAGAAGTATCCGAACATCACGGTCGAGGTCGCCGGCGGTGAGCCCGTCGACGACGACACCGTCCGCCTGAACGCCACTCTCACCGCCAAGGGCATCACGGCTCCGCTGCAGCTGCAGGCTCACGTCGAGGTACTCGGTGACGGCGAGGTGTGCCTGACGGCCAACACGACGGTCGCGCGCAAGCAGTTCGCGGTGGAAGGAAACATGTTCGGCATGGTCGGCGCCAAGACTGCACTTAAGGCCGCCCTGGTGTTCCGCCACCAGAAGGCCTAGGCCGCTCCGCCGATCAACGCGGAAAGTTCGCTCACCGACCACGGCGGCGAGTCGTGGTGGTCTCGGTACCCGATCAAGGCTGGTGCGGTTCGCGGATATCGCCCGATGAAACCGCCTGCGGCAATAAAGATTTCGCCGGTCACTTGATGGGCGAGGTCACTGGCCAGATAGACGTAGGTGGGAGCTACGTAGTCCGGTGATGCCGCGTCTAGCGCTGCTTGCATCGAGACTTCGTCGAGCAGTCCGCGCC
>DAIODV010000286.1:0-5301 GCA_036746615.1 Mycobacterium sp. | reverse complement strand
AGCGCGCCGTCGACCACCGACTGCAAGGGTGCCTCGAGCACCGACTTCCCATCAAGCTCAATGCGGATTGTCCCGAGCGCGGTCACATTGCCGCCGTCGCGGGTGAACCAGATCGAATCGATCTCACCGGGGCCGCGGTCTTCCGCGACGACACAGCCGACGCCACCAGCGGCCAGACAACCGCCGGTGCCGTTTTTGTTGCCCGTGGAGCTGTCGAAGTTGCCGCCGCTTCGATCGAAGCTCGACAGCTGCAGCGCTTGCGTGTCGGCGCTGCGGTACGGCAGCCGGTCCAAATGACGGTAGGTGTCCCAGCCCACCGTCTTTTCGCCTCGTCCGGTGAGAACCGGCTCAGCCGAGGCGGCGGCGGCCCCGGCAATCCCCGGCAGCAGCAATGCGAACATCGCCGACAACGCGCGGACAGCAACCGGCATGGCAGCGATTATGTCGCGTGTCCGTTTGCTTTGACCGTTGAACCGACACGCCGATCTAGCGATCGCTGTGCCGGCTACGCGGCTGTCAGACTGTTCACGGCACGAAAGCGCCTCCCTAATAACAGTTTCGAGCTGTGCTCGTTTGGAGGAACAGACAGGGTATGTGGTACTCCTACACCAGTACTGGTCTGAGGACCTACCTTAGAATCGTCGCCTCACGTAGTGCCGGTACCACCATCGTGTTGTGGATCCAACGGTTGATGTTGGCGACGATGCAGGCTGAGCTGGTGTCGTGGCGAAACGTACCGGGACGCAAAGACCTTCGTCAGCGACCGGACTCAGCCGGCGCCGCCTCAACGGTGGTTAGTTCGTCGAGGCCGGTGATGGTGAAGATGCGCACCAAAAAGGGGTGAACGATCAGCTGGATCTGGTCGGCGTAGTTGAACAAGGCATTGATGGCGGCGCTGTCCAGGTACTTCACCGTGCTGAGGTCGACCGTTAGTTTCTCGCCGCTGTCGGCAGTTTCGGAGATCGCCGTGGTCAGCGCTTGAGTGAATGTGTCGACGTTGCTCAGGTCGATTTCTCCCGCCGCGGTCAGCACGACCTTCCCGTCGTCGCCGCGCGCGGTGTCCAGAGTCAGCAGTGTGGGCATCAGGTGATCCTCGCGAACAAATGAACTGTCGTTCCGGCCGCTGCAGGATGGATGGCGATGTCGTACATCAGCGCTCGCATCAGTGTGATGCCGCGGCCGCGATGGGCGTCGGCAGCCGGTTGCGGAGGTTTCCACGAGCCGGTGTCGGCAACGGTCAACTGCACCTGATCGACCAGTGCAGTCGCGCGCAGGCTGATGATTCCCTCGGGGCTATCGCGGTGGCCATGCTCGATGGCGTTCGCGACCGCTTCTCCCGCTGCGACAAGCATGTCTTGAGCTTGATCTGGCTCCACCCGTGCTCGGGTTAACCAGCTGCGCAAGGCAGCACGGCTGGAGGCGAGCTGGCTGACGTTGGCCGGAAAGTCCACCTGCAACGGGGCTGGATGGCGGTAGAGCAGCAACACAACGTCGTCCTGATAGCCACCGGTTGGCGCGAGATTGGACATGATCTGGTTCGCCAGGTCGTCCAGTGCTGAGTCGCGGCCGTCCTGTACGACGGCAGAAGCGCGGGCAATGCCTTGATCTAATGGACTGCCGCGACGCTCGACCAGACCGTCCGAGTAGAGCAACAGCGTCCCGCGCGCCGGCACCGTCACGTGGGCTTCGGGGCGGGGCCGGTCGGGTCGCACTCCCAATGGAATGGTGTGGCCATCGTCGAGTGTCCGCATAGTGCCGTCCGCGTAGACCAGGATGGGCGGCGGGTGGCCGGCACTGGAATACACCAGTTCACCGGTGTCGGGGCTGAGCACCGCGCAGAAGGCGGTGGTGCAATGGGCGCCCGGTAGCCGCGCCGCAAATCGGTCGAGCCCCGCGAGGGCAGCGCATGGGCTGGGATGCTCGAGCAGTAATGCGCGGCAAGCGCTGCGCAACTGCCCCATCACCGTCGCCGCGCCGAGGCCATGTCCGACACAGTCACCGACAACCAGGGCGATGCGCCCGTCGTCCAACTCGACGATGTCGTACCAGTCACCGCCCACTTGAAGGGGCCGGCTGGCGGCCTGATACCGCGCAGTAAATCCGTGCGGTAGATCCGCGGGCCCGAGGATTGCGTGTTGCAGCGCCAGTGCGGTTTCGCGCTGCTGGTCAACCTGGTGCACTCGCTGCAGACCCTGGCCGAGCCGGCCGGCCAGCACCGTCAGCAATGTCTGGTCCTCGAGGGTGAACGCGCGCTTTTCGGCCAACCGAATCCATACGACAAGCACCCCGTCGGGATGCTGCAACGCGATGCCCGCGGTGCCCGCACGCAACGTGTTGGGAGCCAGTAGGTCGCCGTCGCGCAACGACACCAGCATCTCGCGGGTCTCGGATGACAGGTCGTCCCATTGCCCGGGTTCGCCGACCGAGATCACCTCCGGCGCGAGAGATGCATCCGCGGCGGAGTTCGCGGCCGGGAAGGTGACAGCCAAAACACTGCGGGCTCGCCATAGCCGACGCAGTTCCTCGGCTACGGCTCGGACTGCGGCATCGACCGTGTCGGCTTGGGCCAGTTGCTGGTTGAGCGCATGTTCGCGACTTGCGGTCAGCGCCAGGGCAATAGCAGCTTGTCGGGCGAAGTCACTGACCAGCTCGAGGTAGTCGCTGCCGAATGCCGGCTGCTGTGGGTTTCGCGCGACGGCAATGACGCCGAGTACCGCGTCGTCCGCGATCAGCGGCATGACAATCGCCGGTCGTTCACCGACATCGGTGAACCCCGCGATCGGGTATTGGAAGGAATCGGTGATCAGCGGTATGCCGCGGCGGGCAACGCCGCCTGTGGTGGAGGCGTCCATCGGAACCTGCTGACCGATCACCTCCGACGCGTACCGGCCCGCCGTCGCCGCCACGACAAGCGTGTCGACTTCGTCAGCCGGCCGAGCCGTCCCGCTGGGGACCAACAAGATCGCCTGCTCGGCATCGGCCAACTCCAGGGCCCGGTTGACGATGAGTTGCAGCGGGCCCGTCTGTGGGTCGCCGGACAGTAAAGCCGTCGCGATTTCGCGGCTGGCATTGGTCCATTTCGCCGTTTCGCGTTCTCGCTCGAAGAGCCGGGCGTTGTCGATGGCGGCGGCGGCCGCCGACGCCAGCGCCCGCACGGCGCTTTCCTGCGAGGAAGAAAACACCCGGCCAGGCCGGTCGTCGGCCAGGTAAAGATTGCCGAAGTGAGCCTCGCGCACGGTGATCGGTATCCCCATGAGTGTCCGGATCGACGGGTCATGCTCGTGCAGTCGCGCGGCGTGCGGATGTGCACTCCCATACTCGATGCGAACACCCTCCCCAACCGGTAGATCGCCTAGCCGCTTCGCTGTGTCGTAGTCGATTCCCGCGTGGATAAAAGAGGCCAGGGTGCCGTCAGCGGCGCGGATGCCCAGGGCTCCGTAAGGGGCGCCGGTCAGCTCCATTGCCGCGTTGACGATTCGATGCAACGTGACGTCCAGGTCCAGATCGGAACCGATTCCGACGATGACCTGCACCAGTTTTTCCATCTGGTCGTGCGCTGCGACCAGCTCGTCGAACTGTTCATGCATTTTGCTCACCGGCTCATGCCGGCCTTGCCCAGTTCATACGATCCACCCGTTCGCTCCTCACAAATTCCCATTTAAGCAGTCAAAGCCCATCTTGCGGCCAGTTTGCTAGCGGCTGGGCCGAACCTCGGCCAGCAGCACGCGCGCCCAGGCCGCGTACATGTTGATTGCACGATTCGGGTGTGATCAAACAACTTGTACAGATCCGTCGTATTCGTGGCCGATGGATACCGCTTTGGTACGGCCCGTGGTTCTCTTGTAGACATGAGCGGATCCAACAACCGTCGTCGCAGCAGTGCGCTGATCTGGGCCCTGACGGCTTTCGTTGGCTACACGTCGGTGATGCTGGCGCTTGAGCGACAGATGCGCCGCTCTGGCGGACCGGGCATCATTGCATTCGAACTGGCGGGCAATGACACACGCGCACAACAGATTATGAGCGCGTGGGGAGATGATGGCCGGCGAGCCGCGCACCGATCGATGCAACTCGATTTCGGATACATGGCCACCTATGGTGCTTTGACCGCCCTACTGATGAACTATGCGCGCCGCCGGCTCGGTCACCCGGCCGCGGTTTGTCTCGCTGTCATTCCCGCCGTCGGCGGTGACGCAGTGGAGGGCGTTGCGCTGTTAAATGTTCTGGCGGGAAACAACATTGATGATAATGCGCGGCTCGCCCGCCGTGCCGCGATCGTCAAGTTCATCGTGCTCGCTGGAGCGCTGCTGTACACCGGCGGCGCATATCTCAGGAAGCCCGCTCTACGTGCGGCGTGATGCTCGTCAGGAATCGAAGGTCGTGGTCCCGAACCCGCTGGGGCTCTCCGCGATGTACACCGGTCCCAGGTAGAAGGGGATGTAGCCGGAATTCATCTGGTTTCCCGTCGTAACGAACGGCGCATTGGTCGCGGTCGTCGTGTACGAATACAACAGAGTCTCACCGTTGCCGGTGTAGACCGAGATCGTTATTCCCGCGGGGATGGTTCCGGACGTCTGCCCGGTGGCGAGCACCGATGACGGAAGGAATCCGTATATGCCACCGGAATCGATTGCGACGCCGACGTGTTCGAGAGGCCCGTTTCCGATCTTTACGTCTAGGGCGCTAGTCGGCGCCCCGTCGATCGAGATGGTGCTCGGTAGGGGGTTGGGGCCGAACTCAAGCAGATGCTGGGATTCGTTGATCAGCACACCCTGATCAAGAGTGCCAGGCAATGCTGTGATCACCGTACTGGTGCCCGGGAACCCGTTATCAGGCCCGATACCCAGCACGCCAACTGCACCGGTGGAAGCAAAGTAGTTCTCGAATGCTGACGTCGATTGGGGTGTGACGAGGTCAACCGCGGTCGGCGACGTGACCAGACCATTGCCGAAGCTCACCGTCGTGTCATACGTGTCGTAGGAATAGCTCAGTCCGCCGCTGTAGCCGGCCGAACCCGAAAAGACTTCGCTGCCAAGGCCTTGCGTTGGGACGTATTGGGGTTCGATGACAAGTCCGGTGGATCCCGTGTCGACGATTACCGGTTCCATCGGTCCGCCGTTCACGGAGATATATGCCACCGGCTGATTGACACCATTGATCGTCAAGTTGACGGTCGCGTTCGTCGAAGTGGGCGTGCCGTCGGCGCCGCCAAGTGTACCGCCGATGCCGCCGGCTCCATTGATACCCGGCGAGCCCACCGGGCCGCCGCTGCCGCCGATGCCGCCCTTGCCCCCGTCGCCG
>DAIODV010000285.1:673-5380 GCA_036746615.1 Mycobacterium sp. | reverse complement strand
CCACAACGGCCTGGTGGTTTTGCACGACGCCCAGCCCTCGGTCACCACCGTCCTCGAGCCGGGGATGACGTTCACCATCGAGCCGATGATCAACCTCGGCGCACTGGACTACGAGATCTGGGATGACGACTGGACCGTCGTCACCAAAGACCGCAAATGGACCGCGCAATTCGAGCACACGTTGCTGGTCACCGAGTCCGGCGCGGAAATCCTCACGTGCCTCTAGCGCGAGCAGACGCAGAATCGCACGATCGCGGGGCGAAAAATGCGATTCTGCGTCTGCTCGCCACAGAAAGGTGAGCGGCGCGCTGCTGGTCGCCGGCACCAGCTCCGACGCCGGGAAGTCGGTGGTGGTCGCCGGCCTGTGCCGGCTGCTGGCGCGCAAGGGTATTCGGGTCGCGCCGTTCAAGGCCCAGAACATGTCGAACAATTCCGCGGTCACTGTCGAGGGCGGTGAGATTGGCCGAGCCCAGGCGATGCAAGCCCGGGCCGCCGGTCTGGACCCCAGCGTGCGCTTCAACCCGATTCTGCTGAAACCCGGCAGCGATACGACTTCGCAATTGGTGATCCGGGGACAAGCTGTCGACTCCGTGACCGCGACCGAATACTGGTCGCATCGCAACAAGCTGCTCGGTGTCGTGCTCGACGAATTGTCGCAACTGAGAGGCGAATTCGATGCGGTAATCTGCGAGGGCGCCGGATCACCTGCCGAAATCAACTTGCGCGCAACGGACTTGGTCAACATGGGACTGGCCCGAGCCGCGAATCTGCCGGTGATTCTGGTCGGCGACATCGACCGCGGAGGCCTGTTCGCCCATCTGTTCGGGACGGTGGCGGTGCTCGAGCCCGACGACCAGGCGCTGGTTGCCGGGTTCATCGTGAACAAGTTCCGCGGCGACGCGGCGCTGCTGGAGCCCGGGTTGCAGCAACTCGGCGAGCTCACCGGCCGCCCGACCTACGGGGTGCTGCCGTACTGCGACGACCTGTGGCTCGACGCCGAGGACTCGGTCTCGGTGCTGGCTCATCGCATCATCGGCAGACCGCAACCGCCGCGCGGCTCGCAGTGGCTACGGGTCGCGGTACCCCGGTTGCCACGGATCTCCAACTCCACGGATATCGAGGCGCTGGCCTGTGAACCCGGCGTGCTGGTGCGTTGGGTCAGCCAACCCGACGACGTCGTCGATGCCGACATCGTCGTGCTTCCGGGCACTAAGGCGACGGTTGCCGACCTGGCCTGGCTGCGCGATCGCGGCCTGGACTCAGCAATCGCAGCGCATGCCGATTCCGGACGGACTGTGCTGGGCATCTGCGGTGGTTTCCAGATGCTGTGCCGTTCGATCGACGACCCGGTCGAAAGCCGATCGGGCCGGGTTGCGGCCATCGGGGCGCTCGACGCCGACATCGCGTTCGCCCCCGACAAGGTGCTGCGCCGCTGGCACGGATCGCTGCACGGCTACGAGATCCACCACGGGCGGGTGGTCCGCTGCGCGGAGGCGGACTGGTTCGAGGCGGACGGATCCCCGCAGGGCTATCAGCGCGGGCAGGTGTTCGGGACACACTGGCACGGTCTGTTCGACAACGACGGCTTCCGCCGCCGTTGGTTGACCGACGCTGCTGCCGCGGCGGGCCGCGACGGGTTTGTGGTGGCCGATGACATTAACGTTTCGGCACGGCGGGATGGCCAACTGGATGTGATGGCCGATCTATTGGACGCCTACCTCGACATCGGCGCAATCACCGCGTTGTTAAGCGATGGCGCACCGCCGCGTCCGACTGTGGTTCCCGAACTCCGCTGACAACGCCGGCAGTCGTCCCAAAACGGTGGTCCGTCAAAAGCTTTCAAGACGGCCGTTCTTTATTGTCGCGGACGTCGTCGCAACCGGCGCGTCAGTTCTATGTTGCGAGAACGTTTCCAATTGGAACAGTGTCAACGAACTGCGCGAAAACGGCCCGCGCGCGGGCCAATTGACTGTAATTTGCTTTAGTGCCTTCGACGATGATGACAACCGTCGACGGGTTTCCCATCCAGGTGAGTGACACCGGTCCGGAACAGGGCTCCGTCGTGGTGTTGCTGGGCGCCGCGCAGCGCGCGCCGGCCGCCTACGACGCGGTGTGTGAGCGTCTGCATACCGCGTCGCTGCGGACGATCGTCGTCGGCCCAGACCCACGCCTGACGCCGAAGTCGGTCGTGGGCATCCTCGACGTGCTGGATATCGATTGGGGCGTGCTGGTCGGCGATCGGGTCGGCGGCGAGCTCGCCTGGGAGCTGGCGGCGACCAGGCTCGACCGCTTCACCGGTCTGGTGGCCATCGACCGCGGGCATCCACGGGTCGCCGACGCCACCGGCGTCATTCGCGACGACCATTGCCCACCGGTCGAGATCAACACGACCGCGCTGGTCAGCACGCCGGCGGCGCAGGCGGTGGCCCGGGCCAGCCAGCGGTTCGTGTATGGCGATTACCGCGTCGTGGAATTGCTTGCCCGGCGCAACGCGCACGAGTCGACGGCCCAGTTGGCCGCCGAGATCGTCTTGCGCACCAGCACCTGGTGACGAAAGACGAGCTTGAGCGGCTGGTAGCCGCCGGTGACGTCGACACGGTGATCGTCGCGTTCAGCGACATGCAGGGCCGCCTAGTGGGCAAGCGGGTGGCCGCGCGGTTCTTTCTCGACGAGGTGGCCGAGCACGGCGCCGAATGCTGCAACTACCTGCTCGCCGTCGACGTCGACATGGCATGCGTCGACGGCTACGCGATGTCGAACTGGCAAACCGGGTACGGCGACATGGTGATGGTGCCGGACCTGACGACGCTTCGGCTGACTCCGTGGCTGCCCGGGACCGCGCTCGTCATTGCCGATGTGGCGTGGCACGACGGCAGCCCGGTGGAGCCGGCACCGCGTCGCGTCCTGCGCCGTCAACTCGACCGGTTGCAGGGGCGTGGGCTGCGCGCCTATGTCGGCACCGAATTGGAATTCATGGTTTTCGACAACACCTATCGGGACGCCTGGGCGAGCGGTTATCGCGGGCTGACGCCGGCCAGCGACTACAACATGGACTACGCGATGCTGGCCTCCACCCGCGTCGAGCCACTGCTGCACGACATCCGACAGCAGATGGAAGGCGCGGGCCTGCGCTGGGAGGCTTCGAAGGGCGAGTGCAACAAGGGTCAGCAAGAAATCGGGTTTCGCTACGACGAGGCACTGGTCACTTGCGACAACCATGGCATCTACAAGAACGGGGCCAAAGAGATCGCCGACCAGCACGGCAAGTGTCTGACTTTCATGGCGAAATTCGATGAGCGCGAGGGCAACAGCTGCCACATTCACATTTCGCTTCGGTCGACGGATGGCTCTGCGGTGTTCGCTGCTGAGGACCAGCCGCATGGCATGTCGCAGACGTTCCGCAGCTTCGTCGCAGGTCAGTTGCTGACATTGCCGGAGTTGACAATGTTTTATGCGCCAAACATCAACTCTTACAAGCGGTTTGCCGATCGCAGCTTTGCGCCTACCGCGGTGGCATGGGGATTGGACAACCGGACCTGTGCACTACGAATTATCGGCCACGGCGACAATATGCGGGTGGAATGCCGGGTTCCCGGCGGCGACGTCAACCAGTATCTGGCCGTTGCGGCGCTGATCGCCGGCGGGCTGCACGGTATCGAGCACGGCTTGCGGTTGCCCGAGCCGATTACAGGCGATGCCTATCAGGCTGCGGGTGATGCCGACCGGTTGCCCCGAACGCTGGCCGAGGCTGCGGCGCTTTTCGAGGCGTCGGAGGTCGCCCGGCAGGCCTTCGGGGAGAATGTGGTGAGTCACTACGTCAACAACGCCCACGTCGAGGTGGCGGCGTTCAATGCGGCGGTCACCGACTGGGAGAGGGTGCGCGGGTTTGAGCGGTTCTAAACGTCCGGTGATCGGCTTGACCACTTATCTGGACCAAGCGCAGATGGGTGTGTGGGACGTTCGCGCCAGCTTTTTGCCTGCTGTCTATTTCCAGGGCGTCATCGAGGCAGGCGGGGTGGTCGTGCTGCTGCCGCCGCAGCCGGTCGATCCCGACATCGCGGAGGGCGTGCTCGACGGTCTCGACGGGCTGCTGATCACCGGCGGCAAGGACGTCGACCCCGCCGCGTATGGCCAGCAGCCGCATCCTTCGACCGATCAGCCCGTCCCTCTGCGTGATGCCTGGGAATTCACGCTGCTGAATGCGGCGATCAGGCGCGAGCTGCCGGTGCTGGGCATCTGTCGCGGCGCGCAGGTGCTGAATGTCGCGCTCGGCGGGACGCTGCATCAGCATCTGCCTGACGTCATCGGTCACAGCGGGCACCGGGCCGGCAATGCGGTGTTCAACCAACTGCCGGTGCGCACGGTCGCGGGTACGCGACTGGCGGCCGTGGTCGGTGAGTCCGTCGACGCGCAGTGCTATCACCACCAAGCGATCGCCGAACTCGGCGAGGGCCTGATCGTCAGCGCATGGGATGCCGACGGTGTGGTCGAGGCGCTGGAATTGCCCGGGGACGCGTTTGTGCTCGCGGTGCAGTGGCATCCGGAGGAGAGCCTGGACGACCTGCGGCTGTTCTCTGCGCTCGTGGAGGCAGCGCGGTCATATGTGAGCGGACGGGTGGGCTGCGCGCCGGCGACGATGCAGAGCGGAGCGATGAGGAGGAGCGGCGCTTGAGTGTGGATCTCACGCAGCGGCTGGCGGGCAAGATC
>DAIODV010000285.1:0-663 GCA_036746615.1 Mycobacterium sp. | reverse complement strand
CGAGGCGCTGGAGTTGCCCGGGGAAGGCTTCGTGCTCGCGGTCCAGTGGCATCCGGAGGAAACCTTGGACGACTTGCGACTGTTCTCTGCGATCGTGGAGGCGGCGCGGTGCTATGCGAGCGGACGGGTGAGTTGATGGATCTGGCGCAGCGGCTGGCCGGCAAGATCGCCGTCGTCACCGGGGGAGGTGGCGGTATCGGCCTGGCGTCGGCGCGGCGGCTGCACGCCGAGGGAGCCACCGTCGTCATCGGCGATATCGACAAGCGAAGCGGTGCGGCGGCCGCCGACGAATTGGGCGGTCTGTTTGTCGGAGTGGATGTTTCGGATGAAGCAGCGGTCAACGCGCTGTTCGACACCGCGTCGGACACCTACGGCTCGGTCGACATCGCGGTCAACAACGCAGGCATTTCGCCACCGGAGGACGATCTGATCGAGAACACTGAGCCGCCGGTGTGGCAGCAGGTGCAAGACGTCAACCTGAAATCGGTGTACCTGTGCTGCCGGGCGGCGTTGCGGCACATGGCGCCTGCGGGCAAAGGCTCGATCATCAACGTGGCGTCGTTCGTCGCGGTGATGGGATCGGCGACCTCGCAGATCTCCTACACCGCGTCCAAGGGCGGCGTGTTAGCGATGTCGCGGGAGCTCGGCGTGCAGTTCGCCCGC
>DAIODV010000284.1:0-5398 GCA_036746615.1 Mycobacterium sp. | reverse complement strand
GACCAGATGTGGTCGATATGGCCGTGGGTGAGCAGCACCGCCGCCGGAGTGAGCCGATTTTGGTCCAGGATGCGCCGCAGCTGGCCCATCGCCCGCTGGCCCGGGTCGACGATGATCGCGTCCGCTCCGGGGTGCGGCGCCAGCACATAGCAGTTGCACTGCAGCAACCCGGCAGGAAATCCGGTGATGAACACGATCTCCAGTTTCCCATTCTTCAATCGGTCGTGGGTCGCGCCACCCCTATCCAGCATCAACTGGCACACTTTGCTTTGGTCAGGGGGAAGCCTGACTCAGCACACAACCACGAAGGGGTATCGGCGGTGCCGACCAACGAACAGCGGCGTGCGACAGCCAGACGCAAACTCGAGCGGCAGCTGGAACGCCGCGCACAGCAGGCCCGTCGCCGTCGGATGCTGGCCATCGTCGGAGGTGCGGTTGCGGCACTGGTTGTGGTCGCCGTGGTGGTGTTCACCGTCGTCTCCACCAACAAGGAGCACAAGAACAAGCAGGCTGCGGCGAGCGGCACGCCGACGACAAGCGCCCCGGGAGGCTCATCGTCGGGGGTTCCGCCGCTGCCACCGTTCAAGCCGGTCGCCGACCTGGGTGCCAACTGCCAGTACGTGCCGTCGTCGGAACCGGCGAGCAAGCCAGTGAAGCCGCCGCGGCAGGGCAAGGTGCCCACCGACCCGGCCCAGGTCAGCGTCAGCATGGTCACCAGTCAAGGCAACGTCGGCCTGCTGCTCGCCAACAACGAATCACCGTGCACCGTCAACAATTTCGTCAGCCTGGCGCAGCAGAAATTCTTCGACGACACCAAGTGCCACCGGATCACCGCCTCGCCGACATCGGCGGTGCTGCAGTGCGGCGACCCCACCGGCGACGGTACCGGCGGCCCGGGCTATCAGTTCAACAACGAGTATCCGACCGACCTGTACACCGCTAACGACCCCACGGCCCACGAGCCGGTGATCTACCCGCGCGGCACGGTTGCGATGGCCAACGCCGGACCGAACACCAACGGCAGCCAATTCTTCATGGTGTACAAGGACACTCAGCTGCCGCCGGAGTACACCGTCTTCGGCAAGATCCAACAAGACGGGCTGGCCACTCTGGACAAAATCGCCAAGGGCGGCGTTGCCGGCGGCGGCCAGGACGGCCAACCGGCTATCCCAGTCACCATCAAGTCCGTGCGGCTGGACTGATCTTTGTGCAGGTGACGACATTCGGGCGCTACCAGCTTCTCGATCTCATCGGTCGTGGCACAACGGGAAGAGTCTTCCGCGCCAATGACACCGTCACCAACCAGGTCGTCGCACTCAAAGTGGTGGCAGCCGAGCTGGGCGAAAGTCCCGAGTTCCTCGACCAGTTTCGCCGAGATGTCGCCGCAGCCGCGGGCCTGAACAACCCACACGTCGTACCGATCCACGACTACGGCGAGATCGACGGTCGGCTTTATGTGGCTATGCAGCTGATCGAGGGCAGCAATCTCGGTCGGCTGATCAGAAACGAAGGCGGCCGGATTCTTCCTGCCCGCGCGGTCGCGATCATCGAACAAGTCGCCGCGGGCCTCGACGCGGCCCACCGAGCCGGGCTCGTGCATCGCGATGTCAAACCGTCGAACATTTTGGTCGCGCTGCGAGATTTCGCCTACGTGACCGACTTTGGGATGGCGCGCGACGCCGAAGACACCGCCGGCGCGAGCATGGGCCATGTTCCCGGCGCCTACATGGCGCCCGAAAGGTTCAGCGGCGCAGGCGATGCCCGCGCTGACGTCTATTCGCTGGCCTGTGTGTTGCTCAAATGCTTGACGGGACAACAGCCTTATCCCGGCGACACGTTCGAAGAACAACGCGCCGGGCACTTAACCGCCGCGCCGCCGCGACCATCGACGGCTTCTCCCGGTATCGCGCCGGCATTCAACGCGGTGACCGCCGCGGCTCTGGCGAAAAGCCCGCAGGCCCGTTATCAGACGGCCTCGCAATTCGCCGAAGCCGCACGGGCCGCGTTGGACAACCGCTTCAGCCCACCGCCGAGCCCGTCGCGATCGGCCGCTTCCCAACCCGCGCCTGCCGCAGCGCCGCCGCCGGATCAGCCGGCGGCATCCGACACCAGAAGTCCCGTGGCTCTGCTGGTTGGATTGGTTGTGGCGGGATTGGCGCTGTTCGGGGTGATCGCGCTGGTGATCGTCAGCGCCGCTACGTCGGATCGCGGGAGCAACGTAACGTCGTCGGCCGCCCCATCCCGCACGTCGGCCACCACCAGCACCACCACTACGACCACCTCGGTCAAACCGTCGGCCGGCCCGCAGCTGCCGCCGTTCGTGCCGTCGGCGAGTTTGGGCGCTGACTGCGAGTACCCGGCGTCCACCGATTCCGCCAGTAAACCGGTAGACCCGCCGACGACCGGCGAAGTGTCGACCGATCCCGCCAAGATCGGCGTGACCATCGTCACCAACCGCGGCAAGATCGGCTTGCAGCTCGCCAACAACGAATCCCCTTGCACTGTCCACAGTTTCGTCAGCCTGGTGAAGCAGAAGTTCTTCGACGACACCCAATGCCACCGGCTGACGACCTCGCCGGGGTTGTCGGTGCTGCAGTGCGGTGACGCCAGAGGCGACGGCACCGGCGGACCGGGCTATCAGTTCGCCGACGAATACCCGGCCGATCAGTACAAGCCCGGCGATCCAGCTCTGAAGAAGCCGGTGATGTATCCGCGGGGCACGCTGGCGATGGCCAATGCTGGACCCGACACCAACGGCAGCCAGTTCTTCATGGTCTACCGCAACTCGCAGTTGCCGCCGGCCTACACCGTGTTCGGCACGATCGACGCCGCTGGGCTGGCGACGTTGGACAAGATCGCGGCCGCCGGCACCGCCGAAGGCGGCAACGACGGTACGCCCGCCAGCACAGTCACGATTACTTCGGCGCGTCTGCGCTGATCCCCCGCTGCCGGTTCACATAGGTTTGGGCCGCGCGAGCGATGAACTCTTCTGTCGGCCTTGGCTGCCAGCCCAGCTCTCGGGTGGCTTTGTCATGACTGGCCGGCGAGGTCAGCTCAATCAGCCGCGCGCTCTGGCTGCTGATCGGAATATCGCGGTGCAGTAGCGATCCCACCACATCGGACACCCGTGCGAACCCGTACACCAGCGCCATCGGGATACCCAATCGCGGCGGGCGCGCACCCACTGCCTTCGCCGCGATGGTCACTAGGTCACGCTGCGACATGTAACGCTGCGAGATGATGTAGCGCTGGCCAATTCGTCCGCGCTCGGCGGCCAGCACCAAAGCCTCGGCGACATCGTCGATACCGACCACTTCAGCGCCGACGCCGCGGATGTAGAACGGCAGCTTGCCGAGTGCGGCCATCTGCACGAACATCCCTTGGCGCGGTTGCCAATCGGGCGGCCCGTAGGGATTCGACACGTTGGTCACCACAGCGGGCAGCCCGCGGTCTGCGACGTAGGACAACACCAACTGCTCGGCTTGGCGACGCGACTCGATGTAGCTGCCGGCGTGCTCAGCCCAGTTGAACGGGGTGTCCTCGTCAACGGTGTCACCGTTGCGGCCGATCGCGATGGTGCCGATCGTGCTCAGGAAAACGAACCGCCGCAGGTTCGCGGGGACCGCGACGTCGAGTACCTTGCGCAGACCGTTGACGTTGGTCTCGAACAGCGGGGCGGGGTCTCTCAGTTCGGCTCTGGTGTCGACGATGCAGTAGTAGACGACGTCACGATCCGCCATCGCCGCGGCCAGTTCCGCCTCGTCGGAAAGGCTGCCGTAATGCCGCTCGACGTCGAGCCCGTCGATTCCCTTGGTGGAGCTGGTCTTTCGCAGCAGAACGCGGACGTTTGCGCCGACCGCCGCCAGGTGACGTGTCACGGCGGCACCCACATTGCCGCTAGCTCCCATCACGAGAGCCCGCTGCGATGACACCATTCGCTTACGCCGCTGACGTCACGCGGTAGACGTCGTAGACACCTTCGACGTTGCGGACCACGTCGAGCAGATGCCCGAGGTGTTTGGGGTCGCCCATCTCGAAAGTGAACCGGCTGATCGCCACCCGATCACCAGAAGTGGTCACCGACGCGGAAAGGATGTTGACCTTCTCGTCGGCCAGTACGCGGGTGACATCCGACAACAGCCGGTGCCGGTCGAGTGCCTCGACCTGGATGGCCACCAGGAACACCGACGACGGCGACGGCGCCCAGTGCACCTCGATGATGCGCTCGGCCTGCTGTTGCAGCGACGCGGCGTTGGTGCAGTCGGTGCGGTGCACGCTGACTCCGCCGCCGCGGGTGACAAATCCCATGATCTGGTCGCCGGGCACCGGTGTGCAGCACTTGGCGAGTTTGGTTAGCACGCCCGGCGCGCCGGGCACCGCCACCCCGACGTCGTCAGTGCTACGCGGACGCCGCGGCATGGTCGCCGGGGTGGACCGTTCGGCGAGATCCTCCTCGGCCTGGTCGATACCGCCGAGCTCGGCGACCAGCCGCTGCACGACGTGCTTGGCCGAGACATGACCCTCACCGACGGCGGTGTAGAGCGCCGAGATGTCCGCGTAGTGCAGCTCGTTGGCCACCGCCGCCATCGACCCGCCGTTGACCAAGCGCTGCAACGGAAGTCCGCCGCGCCGAACTTCGCGTGTGATCGCTTCCTTGCCCGTCTCCAGGGCCTCCTCGCGGCGCTCCTTGGCGAACCACTGACGGATCTTGGCCTTGGCGCGCGGTGACACGACGAACTGCTGCCAGTCCCGCGACGGCCCGGCGTTGGGCGCCTTGGACGTGAAAACCTCGACGACTTCGCCGTTCTCGAGTTTGCGTTCCAGCGCGACCAGTCGGCCGTTGACGCGAGCGCCGATGCATCGGTGGCCCACTTCGGTGTGCACGGCGTAGGCGAAGTCCACCGGCGTCGACCCGTTGGGCAGCGTGATCACATCACCTTTCGGGGTGAACACGAAAATCTCTTGTACCGCAAGGTCATAACGCAGCGACTCGAGGAATTCGCCGGGGTCTGCTGCCTCTCGCTGCCAGTCGAGCAGTTGGCGCATCCAGGCCATGTCGTCGATCTCGGCTGCGGCGAGTGGATGCGGAACTCCGTTGCGGCCCTTGGCTTCTTTGTAACGCCAGTGTGCCGCGATGCCGTATTCAGCGGTGCGGTGCATATCGCGGGTGCGGATCTGCACCTCCAGCGGTTTGCCCTCCGGGCCGACAACAGTGGTGTGCAGCGACTGGTATACCCCGTATCGCGGCTGGGCGATGTAGTCCTTGAACCGGCCGGCCATCGGCTGCCACAGCGAATGCACTACGCCCACGGCGGCGTAACAGTCCCGGATCTCGTCGCACAAGATGCGGATGCCGACCAGGTCGTGGATGTCGTCGAAGTCGCGGCCCTTGACGATC
>DAIODV010000283.1:0-5420 GCA_036746615.1 Mycobacterium sp. | reverse complement strand
TGATGGAGCGGGTGGCGCCCGAACCGCCGCGGGTCAGCGACATCGTCGCCGAAGCCGGTTCGTCGAACAAGGCGTTCTATCGCTACTTCGCCGGCAAGGACGACGTGATCCTCGCGGTGATGGAGCGCGGCGTGGCGATCGTGGTCTCCTATCTGCAACACCAGATGACCAAGGAGCGCACGCCGGCGGGCCAGGTGCGGCGCTGGATCGAGGGCGCATTGGCACAGGTCGCCGACCCGCACCTGATCAGCATGAGTCGCGCTGCAGCCGGCCAGATTTCGGCGAGCGCCAACTGGCGGGCCGCCGACGACGAGATCATGCGGCCGATGCGCGATCTGCTGACTGAACCGATCGCGGCTTTGGGTAGCACCGATGTTGCACGCGATGCCGATACCGTCTTCCATTGCACTGCCGCCGCCATGCGGCGTCACCTGGATTTGGCCGACCGGCCCAGCTCCGACGACGTCGAGCACTTGGTGCGGTTTTGTTTACGCGGGCTGGGGGCCGGCTGATGCGCGCCGTCGTCTGCCGCGAATACGGCCCGCCGGAAAACTTGGTTGTCGATGACGTCGCCGATCCGGTGCCGGGCCCGGGCCAGGTTGTGGTGCGGGTGCGCGCTGCCGCCGTCAACTACCCGGACGTGCTGATGATCGACGGCAAGTATCAGGTCAAGATGCCGCCGCCATTCACCCCCGGCAGCGAGCTCGCCGGCGAGGTGCTTGCGGTCGGCGAGGGGACGACGTTTCGCCCCGGCCAACGAGTTTCGGCGACGACATTCGTCGGGGCGTTCGCCGAACAGGCCCTGCTGCACGAGTCGGCGGTGACCGCGATACCCGACGGAGTCGACTTCGCGTCGGCCGCGGCGTTCGGAGTCACCTACCGCACGGCCTATCATGCGCTGCGGTCGATCGCCGCCGTCGCACCGGGCGATTGGGTCGTCGCCCTCGGCGCCGCGGGCGGCGTGGGCCTGGCGGCCGTGGATCTCGCGGTGGCCATGAAGGCCCGGGTGCTGGCCGCCGCGTCGAGCCCGGAGAAACTCGAGCTGTGCCGCCGGCGCGGAGCCGAGGCCACCGTCGACTACGACCGTGAGGACCTCAAGACCCGTATCCGCGAGCTCACCGGCGACAGCGCCCGCGTGGTGCTCGACCCGGTCGGCGGAAGCTACGCCGAGCCGGCCCTGCGGGCGCTGGCCCGCGGCGGCACGTTCGTCACGCTGGGCTACGCCGCCGGAGCGATCCCGGCCATCCCGCTGAACCTCATTCTGCTGAAGGGGATCATGGTTCGCGGCATGGAGATTCGCACGTTCGTGACCGACCGGCCGGACGACTCCGCGCGCGATATGCGGGAGCTGACCCAGATGTTCGCGTCGGGCGTGATCCGGCCCTACATCGGCGCACGGTTTGCGCTGGCCGACACCGCAGGGGCACTCAGGCATGTGGCCGACCGCAAGGCCGTAGGCAAGGTGGTCATCGACGTCACGGGGTGACGATGTTGAACGCTGGATCGGGCCGATCGAGGACGGCCAGAAAGGCTTGCAGCGCCTGCTGATCGCCTGATATCTCCAGACCCGGCGAACCGAAGTCGCCCATTGCCACCGTGAGAAGTCGCAGCGCGTTGACCACCTTGACCGTGACATCTGCGGGTGCGGAATCGGCGGGCGCTTCGCGGCTCACCAGCACGCCGTTGCGCAGTGCGAGACGGTAATTGGTGTCGGCATCGGTCAAGATGACGTCGACGGTGAGATCCAGGTCCCAGGCGCGGGGACCGTTGACGCTGATCGCAAGGCCGTCGAAGATCTGCTCCGGAGTCAGCGCGGACATCAATGTCAGCGACGTGGTTTGCGCTGCTGTGCCGAAGTTTCCGTCGCGCAATTCCATGGCGCCGGACAGGAAGAAGTTGCGCCACGTCGCGTTCTCGGCGCCGTAGGCCAACTGCTCGAAAGTGTCGGCCAATAAGGCGCGAGCTGCGCCATGCGTGCTGTCGGCGAACACGGCATGGTCGAGAAGTGTTGCTGCCCAGCGAAAGTCAGCGGAGTCGAAAGCCTGCTGCGCCAGTTCGACCACGCGGTCGATGCCGCCCATCGCATCGACATACCGGGTGGCTAGCGCTTCGGGTGGATGCGGCCACAGCCGCGCCGGGTTTCCGTCGAACCAGCCCATGTAGCGCTGATACACAGCCTTGACGTTGTGGCTCACCGACCCGTAGTAGCCGTGGGTATGCCACGCCTGCTCCAACGCCGGTGGCAGCGTGAACATTTCGGCGATTTCCGTGCCGGTGTGACCTTGGTTGAGCAGCCGTAGCGTCTGGTCATGCAAATAGGCATACAAGTCGCGCTGCAACGACAAAAACTCCACGACGCGCTCCTGCCCCCATGTGGGCCAGTGGTGCGACGCGAACACGACATCGGTGCGGTCGGCGAACGTGTCGATCGCCTCGGTGAGGTAGCCCGACCAGGCGTGCGGATCGCGAACCAGCGCGCCCCGAAGCGTCAACAGGTTATGCAGGTTATGGGTGGCATTCTCGGCCATACACAGGGCGCGGAATCGCGGGAAATAGAAGTGCATTTCGGCTGGCGCCTCGGTGCCGGGTGCCATCTGAAATTCGATCTCGACCCCATCGATGGTGTGTGTTTCACCGGTGGTGCGAATGTCGACCGTCGGGACGATCAGCGCGATCTCACCGAGGGACGGCGCCTGGCCCAGACCGCAGCCGACATGTCCTTGCGGTCCGCGCGTCAGCTGGCTGCCATACATATAGGTCGCGCGACGTGCCATCGCGACACCGGCGTAGACGTTCTCCTGTACGACGTGCTCGGTGAATCCTTCCGGCGCCAACACCGCCACTTTCCCGGCATCCACATCGGCCTGCGACGTCACGCCCAGCACACCCCCGAAATGATCCACGTGGCTGTGCGTGTAAATCACAGCGACCACGGGCCGATCACCCCGATGCGCGCGGTACAGCTGCAACGCCGCCGTGGCCACCTCGGTGCACACGAGCGGGTCGATGACGATCAGACCCGTGTCACCCTCGACGAAGCTGATATTGGAGATATCCAAGCCGCGGACCTGGTAGATACCCGGCACCACCTCGTAGAGGCCTTGCTTGGCAGTCAACATGCACTGCCGCCACAGACTGTGATGCACGGATGGCGGCGCGTCGCCCGTGATGAACGAATACACGTCGTTGTCCCAAACCACCCGCCCGTCGGCGGCTTTGACGACACAGGGCCTCAGCGCGCCAATGAATCCTCGGTCGGCATCGGCAAAATCCGTAGCGTTGTCCACTGGGCTGACCCTGCCACCAAAACCACTGATCAGAAAGACGCCAGCAAACGAAATTTTGGCGAATCCGACGCCCATCGTTCGGCGAAGCTGCATACTGCCAAAACGGTCTGTGAAGTACCTGTGGACCGACACAACGGCAAAGGAGCACGAGTGAAGCGTTCAGTTACGGTCGCTGCAGCAGCGACGGCGATCGTGGTCGTAGGGCTGTCCGGATGTTCGAGCAACAAATCGTCGACCAGCAGTTCCGGATCATCGCCTAGCCACAGCACCGCGGCGGCAGCCGGTTCAGCCGGCTCATCCACGGCGAAAGTCACCATCGACGGCAAAGACCAGAACGTGCAAGGCACGGTCGCCTGCACCACGATGGGCGGCAACGTCAACATCGCCGTCGGTGGAGCGTCCACCGGCATTGGCGCAGTGCTCACTGACGCCAACCCGCCTTCGGTGAAGTCGGTCGGCCTCGGCAACGTCAATGGGGTCACCCTGGGCTACACCCCCGGCACCGGCCAAGGTAACGCCACCGCCACCAAGGATGGCAGCAAGTACAAGATTTCCGGCACCGCGACCGGGGTGGACATGTCCAACCCGATGCAACCGGTGAACAAGCCCTTCGAGATTGATGTCACCTGCCCCTAGGGCCCTTTCGTAACAGAGGCACACGACGGCGGCGCTGCAAGGCGTCGCCGTCGTTGCTTTTAATCCTGTTGCGCGGGACTAGGTTTCGTTGTCGGCCGTCAGCGGCAATCGTACCGTAAAGTCGGTGTGGCCAGGCGCGCTCTCCAAGGTGATCGCGCCGTGATGGGCTTTGACCACCGCCGTGACGATCGCCAACCCCAGGCCGGTGCTGCCGCCCTTCCGGGATCGGGAGGTGTCACCGCGGGCGAACCGCTCGAACACCTCCGACTGCAATTGTTCGGGGATTCCCGGACCGTTGTCGACGACGCTCAGCACGGCATGCGTTGTGTCGGAAGCCAGTCGGGTGGTCACTACCGTTCCCGCGCCCGTGTGGACGCGGGCGTTGGCCAGCAGGTTAGTCACCACCTGATGCAGCCGGGCCGCATCGCCGCAGACCATCACCGGCTCTTCGGGCAAGTCGAGCTCCCACTGGTGATCCGGCCCAGCGACGTGTGCATCGCTGACCGCGTCGACGGCCACCCGGGACAGGTCCACGGGCTCACGTTCCAGTGGTCGCCCGGAATCCAAGCGGGCGAGCAGCAGCAAGTCCTCGACGAGGTGGGTCATCCGCTCGGTTTCGGATTGCACGCGTTTCATCGCATGCGTCACCGCATCGCTGTCGTCACGCATGCGTTGGGCCAACTCGGTATAACCGCGGATCGCGGACAGCGGCGTGCGCAGCTCGTGGCTGGCGTCGGCGACGAATTGGCGTACCCGGGTCTCGCTGGCCTGCCGTGTCGACAAGGCGGTCGAGATGTGGTCGAGCATCCGGTTGACCGCCGACCCCAGCTGCCCTACCTCAGTGCGCGGGTTGGCGTCCGCCTCGAGCACTCGCACCGGCAGCGCAACTTCGCCGCGGTCCAGCGGCAGATCGACGACCTCGCCGGCGGTTTGCGCAACGCGGCGCAGCGGCGCGAGCGCCCGCCGGATGATGACGATGCCCGCGGTCGTCGCGGCCACCACCGCGATCACGATGACCACCGCGAAGATCAGCATGACCCGGATGATCGTGGCGTCGACTTCGGACAGCGACAAACCGGTGATGATGGTGTCGCCGCCCCGCCGCGCAGGCGCGGCAATGACGCGATATCGGCCCAGCCCGTAGATATCTCGCGTTACCGGTGCGCGGTTGACCGGGATCTTCACCAGCTGGGCCTTGGCGTCGTCGGTCAACGCGGCCCGGCCGCCGGCGGTGGTCAGGTATCCGGCCTCGGTGGCCCCGCCGTTGCCGATCACGGCCGCGACCATGCCCACTGGCTGGCCCGGAGCATCAAGGAAGACCGGGCCCGGGCCGGGTCGCGGGAATAGCCGTGGGTGGTGGTGCCACGGCGCAGAAGGCGGCTCACCGAATATCCGCACCGACCGATGGGAGGCATCTTGCAGCTGAGTGTCGAGCTGTCCCAGCAGATATCGGTACAACGCCAATTCGGTCACTGCGCCGATGCCCACGCACGCCAC
>DAIODV010000282.1:4102-5430 GCA_036746615.1 Mycobacterium sp. | reverse complement strand
AAACGGACCGCACGCGCTTTGGTTGTTGTCATAGAGCACCTTTCGTCGAAGCCGTCTTAGGCGCAAACGCGGGCGGCTGGCTCGAGTCTTCCAGGTGCGAGTGTGACCGTCGCCACACGTTGCCGACGTAAGGTTAAGGCGGCTACGCCACCACGTTGATCGGATCACCGATGTGGACGGTGTTGAAATACCACTCGGCGTTGTCCGGGCTGAGGTTGATGCAGCCGTGGCTGACATTCGCATAGCCCTGCGAATCCACTGACCAGGGAGCCGAGTGCACGTAGACACCGCTCCCGGTGACTCGTACCGCCCACGAGGCGACGATGTCGTAGCCTTCCGGCGAGCTCAGCGGGATGCCGATCGTCCGCGAATCCATGCGGACAGTGCGCTCTTTGGAGAGCGCCGTGAAGTTGCCCATCGGCGTGGGACGGCTCGGTTTACCCATCGACGCCGGCATCGTGCGCAGTACTTCGCCGTTGACGCTGACCGTAAAGGTGTGCTGGGAAATACTCGCAGTGCCGACCACCTGGTCGCCGGTGTCGAAGCCGGTTGACAAGGCGTGCACCGTCACTCCGATGTGGCTGTGGGCGGGCCAGTAGCCGTTGGGAATCCATTGCACGACGTTGTTGTCGACCCAATCGAATCGCCCAGTCATGTGGTTCGGCGCGGTGATCTTGATCGTTCGTTCGGCGGCTGCCCGGTCGCGGACCGGCTCGGTGAACGTGACGATTACCGGATGAGCCACTCCGACCACCGCGCCGTTGGCAGGCTGGATCGATGTGACATTCGGGGCCGGCGGTGGGGGCGCGATCGCGGCCGTGCTCGGGGCGGCCGATCCCGCGATGGCCAGCGCGGCAACTGCTCCCGCGAGCCAGATCTTTCGAACCGCTGTACGCACGGTGTCCACCTCCGAGATGGTGCAAGCCCCGAAGCGCTTACATTCGCCTGTCTCAATATGTACCCTATCCGGCGTCCAGCAAACGGATCGTTAAACGCGCAAGTCGCGGGCAGATATGCGAAATCGTTATCAGCTGACCTGGTCGACGGGGTAAATCGACCAGCGACGTGATCTGGAACTCGTCGGCCGAGGTGCCAGTTGGCAAGCGCAGATCGCTGTGTTAGACAGCAATGTCATGACCGATCCGCACACGCGGCCGCTGCCGGCTTCCGCGGCACTTGTTCTGATCGACGTCCAACGTGACTTCTATGCCGACGACGCTCCGATGCCCATCGAGGGCACCGAGGCAGCGATCCCGGCGATGGCCTCGTTGGTAACCGAATTCCGCAGCCGCGCAATGCCGATCGTGCACGTCGTCCGGCTCTATCGT
>DAIODV010000282.1:0-4092 GCA_036746615.1 Mycobacterium sp. | reverse complement strand
GACGGGTCGAACGCCGACCTGGCACGCAAGCAGGTGATCGAACAGGGTGCGCGATTCGCCGTCCCAGGAAGTGCAGGCTCGCAGATCGCACCCGAATTGCTGCCCAATCCTGTTGAACTGGACCATGAATTACTGCTCAGCGGTGAACTCCAACAGATCGGCCCGCACGAGCATGTGATCTACAAGCCGAGGTGGGGTGCCTTCTACCAGACCAAGCTCGAGGCGCATCTCCGCGATACCGGCAGCGACACACTGGTTTTCGTCGGCTGCAACTTTCCAAACTGCCCGCGCACGTCTGTCTACGAGGCCTCCGAACGTGACTTCCGCATCGTGTTGGTATCCGATGCGGTGTCCGGGCTCGACGACCGAGGCACCAAGGAATGTCGGGCGATTGGTGTCGACGTTCGAAACCTCGCGTCGACACTTGCCTGGCTTGATCAGGGATAGATCCCGGAGTCAGTTCGCGGACTTCACCCGGGCGGCAGCGGATTCCGGCATCGGCTCGTAGCGCGCGAAAGAGCGGGTGAACGAGGCCGCGCCGTGTGATAGCGAGCGCAAGTCGATGGCGTAGCGGGTCAGCTCAACCTGCGGCACTTCGGCTCTCACCAGCGTGCGTTCGTTTCCGGCAGTCTCGGTTCCCAGCACCCGACCGCGCCGTCCGGACAGATCGCCCATCACCGCGCCGACTAGATCATCGGGTATGAGCACCGAGATCTCGTCGATCGGCTCGAGCAGGGAAACCTTGGTCGCTGCCGCGGCCTCCTTCAATCCCAGTGAACCGGCCATCTGGAAGGCGAAATCGGACGAGTCGACGCTGTGCGCCTTGCCGTCGAGCAGCGTCACGCGGATATCGACGACCGGATAGCCGGCGTGGACACCCTTTTCCATCTGCGCGCGTACTCCCTTTTCCACGCTTGGGATGAACTGCCGGGGCACCGCGCCGCCGACCACTTTGTCGACGAACTCGAAACCCGACCCTTCCGGCAGTGGTTCGACTTCGATGTCGCAGACCGCGTACTGGCCGTGTCCACCGGACTGCTTGACGTGTCGGCCGTGGCCTTTCGCCTTGCCCGCAAAGGTTTCCCGCAGCGGCACCCGAAGCTCGACGGTGTCCACAGCGACGCCGTAGCGGTTCTCCAGCGCGTCGAGCACGACGCCGGCATGCGCCTCACCCATGCACCACAGCACAACCTGGTGCGTCTCGGGGTTCTGCTCGATGCGCAGTGTGGGATCCTCGGCGGCCAACCGGCCCAACCCGACGGACAGCTTGTCCTCGTCGGTTTTAGCGTGCGCCTGAATAGCTACCGGCAGAAGGGATTCCGGCATGATCCAGGGTTTGAGTACCAGCGGCTCGGCCTTGTCCGAGAGGGTGTCTCCGGTTTCCGCGTGGCTGAGCCGGCCGATTGCGCACATGTCACCGGGCAGCACCACCGAGGCGGGCCGCTGTTGTTTGCCCAGGGGGAAGGACAGCGCACCGATGCGTTCGTCCTCGTCGTGGTCGGCGTGGCTAGACAAGGAAGCCGAGTCGGTGCCGTTCGATGACCCGAAGAATGACGAGAAATGGCCCGACACATGAACAGTCGTGTCGGGCCGGATGGTGCCGGAGAACACCCGCACCAGGCTTAGCCTGCCGACGTAGGGATCTGAGGTTGTCTTCACCACCTCGGCCAGTAGCGGCGAATCGGAGCCGCAAGTCACCTTGGTGAACACGGCACCCTGCGGCGTAAAGACCTCGGGCAGCGGGTGTTCGGCCGGTGAGGGGAACCCGCGGGTGGCGACCTCCAGCAGTTCCAGGGTGCCGACGCCGGTGCTGCTGCAGACCGGAATCACGGGGAAAAACGAGCCACGGGCAATCGCTTTCTCCAGATCGTCGATCAACACCGACTCGTCGATCTGTTCGCCGCCCAGGTAACGCTCCATCAGTGACTCGTCTTCGGACTCCTCGATGATTCCCTCGATCAACGTGCCGCGTGCTTCTTCGATCTGATCGGCGTACGACGCATCGGGCGCATGCGTGGTCCGCTTGCCGTCCTGATACTCGTACTGCGTCTGCGATAGCAGCCCGATCAGTCCGTCGCCAGCGGGCAGATAGAGTGGTAAAACCTTGTCGCCGAACGCATTTTGCGCTGTTGACAGCGAGTTCTGGTAGTTGGCTCGGGCGTGGTCGAGTTTGGTGATCACCACCGCGCGTGGCATGCCGACCTGGCTGCACTCCTGCCACAGTGACTTGGTCGGTTCGTCGACGTCTTCGTTGGCCGCGATCACGAACAGCGCGCAGTCCGCGGCGCGCAGCCCGGCCCGCAGTTCGCCGACAAAATCGGCGTACCCCGGAGTGTCGACCAGATTGACCTTGACGCCGTCGTGTAGCAGCGACGCCAAAGCCAGACCGACCGAGCGCTGCTGTCGGATCTCGGCCTCGTCGTGGTCGCAGACTGTGGTGCCCTCGGCGACGGAGCCGGGTCGCGACAACACTCCGGCGGCGACCAGCAGGGCCTCGATCAGCGTTGTTTTTCCGCCACCGGACGGGCCGACCAGCACCACGTTCCGGACGGCGGTCGGATCATCTACGGCAGGAGCGGCTCCTGCGGTCTGGGAACTGCTGGACTTGTCTGCCATGACGTGTCTCTCCTCGTGCCCGCGCGATCGTGACGTATGTCACTTTTCCCCTAGCGTCCGCGTAGCACAAGAGCGAACAGGGGAGGAACGAGGGATTTCCATGCCGTAGCGCCGCTGCGCTCAGGCGTGCCAGCTGCTCCACCGCTGAACGGCGACGGCAATCACCGGACCGTTCAACGGAACCGATTGGTACTGGGCATATTTCGCGCGCAAAAGATCGTATCCCGCATGCAGGGCATTGCCGTCGTGGTGTATCGCGGCGATGCCGTCGATGCGGACCCACCACAACTGCGTCCAGTCATCGGCGTAGTGATCGACCAGCAGGCTCACCTGTGGGTGTCGTTCGATGTTGGCTAGCCGGCGCAGCCGCTGGGTGGTCTTGGGCTTGGCGTCCACGGCGGTATAGACGACGTCGTCGCGAAGTGCGAACACCACCGGCACTAGGTGCGGCGTGCCGTCGGGGGAGACGGTGCCCAGTCGGGCAACCGGCGCATGCGCGAAGCTGGCTTTGGGGTCGAAGTCGACCACAAAGCTGAGCCTATTACGTGATCGTCAGCCCGCCATCGACGACGATCGTCTGCCCGGTGACGTAGCCACCGGCCGCGGATGCCAGCCATACGGCGGTGGCGGCGAGTTCGCGCGCGTCGCCCAACCGGCCCAGCACTAGGCGATCTGCCTGGCTCTCCAGGTACCCGGGCTTGTACTCGTCGGTCATCTCACTCAGAAAGAATCCGGGCGCCAGCGCGTTGACTCGGATCCCCTTTCGCGAGCCCCACTGCTGGGCGAGATCCCGGGTGAGCCCGATGATCGCCGCCTTGCTGGCGCTATAGGCCGCCTGCGGCAGATCGGCAGTGGTGATGCCCAGGACGCTGGCGATATTGATGATCGAACTGCCCGGTTGCATGACCCGGCCGCTTGCTTGTGCCATCCAGTACGCGCCGTTGAGATTGACATCGATCACCGAGCGGAATTGTTCGGGTGTCTCCCGCGTGGCCGGGTGCGCGGACCCCACCCCGGCATTGTTGATCAGGATGTCGACTCGGCCGAAGGTCTGCATCGCGGCGTCGATCAACGCCTGGCACTGCTCGGGCACGCTGACGTCGGTGCCGACCGTCAGCGGCTTGCGGCCGGCGGCTTCGACCAGCCCGGCCGTCTGGGCCAGCCTGTCAACGCGCCGTGCTCCCAGCACGACGTCGCAGCCCGCTTCGGCAAACGCCTGGGCGAACGCCACACCGAGCCCCGACGACGCGCCGGTCACCACCACGACCTTGTCGTCAAGCCGGAATGAATCAAGCACGCCCATAAAGACACCTTTGCTGTCGGTTGTCGGCCAGTGGAGAAACTATGAAACTACCGGTCCGCTGAAACGGCCAGATCAGCGCCTGTTTGGCGCGACGGGCTTGGGGATATTCCATTCCAGTATCGACGCGGCCGGTGAGCCAGCAACTCCTGCGTGATGATGCCCGGTGAGCAAAC
>DAIODV010000281.1:0-5448 GCA_036746615.1 Mycobacterium sp. | reverse complement strand
CGGTCGATGTCCGGCGGCTCAACCGATAACAGGTGAAAAGCGATGCGCTGGGCGCTCTTCGGCCCGATACCCGGCAGCTTGCCGAGCTCGTCGATCAGATCTTGAACGGGCCCTTCAAACATGGCAGTACATTCAGGACCCCGGAATGCCCATCCCGCCGGCCAGCGGGCCCAGTTGCTCCTGCGCCATGGTGGTGACCTGCTTTGAGGCGTCGGCGAGCGCGCCGACGATCAAGTCCTGCAGCGTCTCGACATCGTCGGGGTCGACGACTTTGGGATCGATCTTTACTGCCACGACCTCGCCGCTGCCCTTGACGGTGACCTCGACCAGACCGCCACCGGCCTTTCCGTGCACCTCAGCGTTGGCCAGGCGCTGCTGGGCAGCCATCAGCTGTTGCTGCATCTGCTGTGCCTGGGCGAGCAACGCCGACATGTCGGGCTGGCCTCCGGGTTGCATGACAGTCCCCTTGCATCTTGGTCTCGAGTTGGTTGCGGCTCTATTCCGTCCAAGGCGTATGGGCGCGTTGGAACTTTCAGCCTAGACGGCGCCGGGCTACGGTGACGGCGTGCGTGTACGAGATCGCCTGCGTGTCGGGACCGCGATAGCCGTCGGCGCTCTGACCGTCGTGGCTGCCACGGCGACTCCCCCGAAAGCCGCGGCAGCTCCGGGCAACATCGCGGGGATGATCGTGTTCCTCGACCCCGGTCACAACGGCGCCAACGACGCATCGATCAGCCGCCAGGTGCCCACTGGCCGCGGCGGCACCAAGGACTGCCAGGCCAGCGGGACCTCGACCAACGGCGGCTATCCCGAGCACACGTTCACCTGGGACACCACGTTGCGCATCCGCGCCGCGCTCAACGCGCTGGGGGCGCGGACGGCGATGTCGCGCGGCGACGACTCCTCGGTGGGCCCATGCGTCGACCAGCGCGCCGAGATGGCCAACGGGCTACACCCGAACGCGGTCGTGTCCATCCACGCCGACGGCGGTCCCCCCAACGGGCGGGGATTTCACGTCAACTACTCCGCGCCGCCGCTCAACCAGGTGCAGGCCGGCCCGTCGGTGCAGTTCGCCCGGATCATGCGCGACCAAATGCAGGCGGCGGGCATCCCGCCGGCGAACTACATCGGCCAGGACGGTCTCTACGGGCGCTCGGACCTCGCAGGGCTGAACCTGGCGCAGTTCCCCTCGGTGCTCGTCGAGTGCGGCAACATGAAAAACCCGGTCGATTCGGCGCTGATGGAGACGCCGGAGGGCCGGCAAAAGTACGCCGACGCCGTGGTCAAAGGCATCGCGGGCTACCTGGGCAGCCAAGGCCAAGCGCGCTAGCCTTCGACTTCCTTTTTCAGGTTGGTCAGCACCTCAGACTGGATCTTTCTCAGCCCCAGCGGCGCGAACGTCTTCTCGAAGAAGCCCTTCACCCCGCCGGCTCCTGCCCAGGTCGTCGTGATCGTGACACTCGAACCAGGCCCGGCGGGTGCCACCGTCCAGTTGGTGATCATCGTCGAGTTGGCGTCCTTCTCGATGACGGCGTGACCGGCGACATCGACGTGGGCCCGGACATCGCGAACCCGGGATTTGGTGGCCTGCAGTTTCCAGCTGGCCACGGTTCCCTGCCCCTGACCACCTTCGAGCACCTGGTAGTCGCGGTAGTGCGCAGACAGAATTTTGGGGCGGACTTCTTTGTAGTCACTGACGGCAGACAGCACGGTGGCGGGCTCAGCGTTGATCAAGATCGTGCTGGCAGCACTGACGTGTCCCATTAGGCGAAACTCCTCTGTGCGGGGATCTGGCGGCGCCGCGCCCGGATGCGCTGCACCTGCGCGGGCTGCTATCGGCGACTAGCGTATATCTCGTGGGAGTCCCTGCATCCGCACCGACGGCTCATGCGGCGGGCGTCGAGCGGCTGCTGGCAAGCTATCGTTCGATTCCCGCGACGGCGGCCGTCCGACTCGCCAAACCCACCTCCAATTTGTTTCGCGCCCGCGCGAAACGTGACGCGCCGGGACTGGACACTTCCGGCCTGACAGACGTCATCTCGGTCGACCCGGATGCTCGCACCGCCGATGTCGCGGGGATGTGCACCTATGAGGATCTGGTGGCCGCGACGCTGCCTTTCGGTCTGTCGCCGTTGGTCGTCCCCCAACTGAAGACGATCACGCTGGGCGGGGCAGTTACCGGGCTTGGGATTGAATCGGCCTCGTTCCGCAACGGCCTGCCCCACGAGTCGGTGCTGGAGATGGATATCCTCACCGGCGCCGGTGAGCTGCTCACCGCCTCACCCGAGCAGCATCCCGACCTCTACCGAGCATTCCCGAATTCCTATGGCACCCTAGGCTATTCGACCAGGCTTCGCATCGAGCTGGAACCCATCAAGCCGTTCGTGGCGCTGCGGCACGTGAGGTTCGACTCGCTGACCGATCTGGTGGCGGCGATGGACCGCATCATCGAGACCGGGGGTTTCGACGGTGTGCCGGTCGACTATCTCGACGGCGTGGTATTCGGCGCCCAGGAGAGCTACTTGTGCGTCGGGATGCGCACCGCCACCCCCGGCACGGTCAGCGACTACACCGGACAAAAGATCTACTACCGCTCCATCCAGCACGATGCCGGCATCAAAGAAGACCGGTTGACGACGCACGACTATCTCTGGCGATGGGATACCGATTGGTTCTGGTGCTCACGGTCTTTCGGCGTGCAGAACCCCAGGGTGCGGCGGTGGTGGCCGCGGCGCTACCGGCGCAGCAGCACCTACTGGAAGTTGGTGGCACTCGATCAGCGCTTCGGCATCGCCGACAGGATCGAGAAGCGCAATGGTCGGCCGCCACGCGAACGGGTGGTCCAGGATATCGAGGTGCCGATCGAGCGCACCTCTGAATTTTTGGAGTGGTTCCTCGACGCGGTGCCGATCACACCGATCTGGTTGTGCCCATTGCGGTTACGCGAGCAGGAAGGCTGGCCACTCTATCCGATCCGCCCTGGATCGACGTACGTCAACGTCGGATTCTGGTCCTCGGTGCCGATCGGCGCTTCCGACGGCGCGACGAATCGGTTAATCGAAGCGAAAGTCAGTTCGCTAGACGGCCACAAGTCGTTGTATTCCGAGTCCTTTTACAGCCGAGATGAGTTTGATGAGCTTTACGGCGGTGAAACCTACAAGACCGTGAAGAAGATCTACGACCCGGATTCGCGGCTGCTTGATCTCTACGCAAAGGCGGTGCAACGACGATGACGACCGTTAAAGAACCCGCGACCACCACCGCAGGCAAGTTGAGCCTGGCCGAGATCCTGGCCATCGTTACCGGCGGGGCCAAGCGATCGCTGCGGTTCACGGCCTACGACGGCAGCTGCGCCGGACCGGAAAATGCCGTGCTGGGAATGGATCTTGTGACCCCCCGCGGCACCACGTACCTGGCCACTGCCCCGGGCGAACTCGGCCTGGCCCGCGCCTATGTTTCCGGCGATCTCGAAGCGCGCGGGGTACCTCCGGGCGATCCGTACGAGTTGCTCAAATTGCTGGCCGACAAGGTCGAGTTCACCAGGCCTCCGGCGCGGCTGATCGCCAACATCGTCCGGTCGGTCGGCATCGAGCATCTGGTGCCCGCACCGCCGCCGCCGCAGGAGGCGCTACCTCGCTGGCGCCGGATCGCCGAAGGCGTGCGGCACAGCAAGACTCGCGATGCCGAGGCCATTCATCACCACTACGACGTCTCCAACACCTTTTACGAATGGGTGCTGGGTCCGTCCATGACCTATACCTGCGCGGTCTACCCGCATCCCGAAGCGACGCTGGAAGAGGCGCAGGAGAACAAGTACCGGCTGATCTTCGAGAAGTTGCGGCTGCAGCCGGGCGATCGGCTGCTCGACGTTGGCTGCGGTTGGGGCGGAATGGTTCGCTACGCCGCGCGCCGTGGCGTGCGGGCGATCGGCGCAACCCTGTCTGCCGAACAGGCCCGCTGGGCGCAGCAGGCCATCGACGCCGAAGGGCTCTCCGAGTTGGCCGAAGTCCGCCACTCCGACTACCGCGACGTCCGCGAAACGGCGTTCGACGCGGTGTCGTCGATCGGACTGACCGAACACATCGGGGTCAAGAACTATCCGGCGTACTTCGAATTTCTCAAGTCCAAGCTGCGCACCGGGGGCTTGATGCTCAATCACTGCATCACCCGCAATAACAACACGACGCACTTCCGCGCGAGCAGCTTCACCGACCGCTATGTCTTTCCCGACGGGGAGCTCACGGGCTCCGGGCGGATCACGTCAGAGATCCAAGACGCGGGCTTCGAAGTGCTGCACGCGGAGAACTTCCGGATGCACTACGCGATGACGTTGCGCGACTGGTGCCGCAACCTGGTCGCACATTGGGACGAGGCCGTCGACGAGGTCGGCCTGGCCACCGCGAAGGTATGGGGTCTGTACATGGCAGCGTCTCGGGTCGCCTTCGAACACAACAACATTCAGCTGCATCACGTGTTGGCGGCCAACGTCGACGCGCGCGGCACCGACGGGCTGCCGTTGCGCCCGTGGTGGCAGCCCTAAGACAGCGCCGACGCTTTAGTTAACAGGGGTAGCAAGCCCACCCGTGGGCGCCATTGCGCCAGTGAAAGCCCGGACCGCAGCCGTGTGCACCGGTCGTACCGTTGCAGTCCAGCGGCTGCACGATCGCCGGTATCCCGGGTTCGGTGGGAACCGTTGGAACGTATGGAATCTGGGTGGCGTGCGCGTGAGGAGCAATCGTCAACGAGCCCATCGCGAGAGCCGCGGCGACGGTAGCAATTTTCATCCGCATTTGAACCATCCCCCTTCGTATGAGCATGGACATGATGACGTTACGCCAGTCGCGCCAGTCATGTTGGGCTCTTTGGCTATCGGAGAGAAACTAGTTGTTGTCGATGCGGCGGGCGCCGAGTTCGTTCTGCAGCAGCTCTAGTGCCGCCTCTTCGGGGTCGCGACGCGGAGCCGACGGGTCATCCTGGCCCGCTTCGGCCAACATGCTCTCCTCTTCGGCGCGCTGAGCGGAATCATCGTCGGCAGCCGGTTCGGCCGGCGACGACGGGCGCGAAGGTTCGGAGCGGCGCGCAGGCGCCGGCGGGTCTTCTGCCGCCGTCGACGGGTTTGGCGCACCGGCTTCGCATCGCACCCGCCAGTCCACGCCCACGTCGGGACCGAGCCGCAGCCGCCCGTCCGGATCGGTGACCAGGTTGGCCTGGCCCGCGTGGTCGGTGCCAAGCCACCGGCGCACCCGCGCCACCGCCGCGTCCCGCACCTCGTTCGACACACCGCGCGGCCACAGCGCGCCGGCCAGCACGTTCGGGTGAACGCCCTCGGCGTGCGCCGCGAGGTAGGCGACGAGCTCCGTCGCTTGTGCCAGCCGCTCCGGCTCGATCGTTCCCGGTGCGCTGACGATGGCCGAGCCGAGCAGTCCCACCTCGACCGCCACCCGCGTA
>DAIODV010000280.1:0-5453 GCA_036746615.1 Mycobacterium sp. | reverse complement strand
CCCGAGGTGACGGCGAGATCGCGCACGGACGCCGGACTTATTAGCCTAAGGCGGTGTTTACCGGAATCGTCGAGGAATTGGGTGAGGTCGTCGGCAAGGACGATCTTGGCGATTCCGCGCGCTTTACCATTCGTGGTCCCGTCGTTACCGCCGATGCCGGTCACGGCGACTCGATTGCTGTCAACGGCGTTTGCCTAACGGTGGTCGAGGTGCTTCCGGAAGGCCAATTCACCGCCGACGTGATGGGCGAGACGTTGAAGCGGTCCAGCCTGGGCCGACTGGCCGCCGGCAGCCCGGTCAACCTCGAACGCGCCGCGGCTCTTAATAGCCGGCTTGGTGGGCACATCGTGCAGGGACACGTCGACGGCACCGGCCAGATCCAGGCCCGCACGCCCGCCGAAAACTGGGAAGTAGTCCGGATCGGGTTGCCCGTCGAGCTGTCGCGCTATGTCGTCGAAAAGGGCTCCATCACCGTCGACGGTATTTCGCTGACCGTCTCCGGACTCGGCGACGACTGGTTTGAGGTATCGCTGATTCCAACGACTCGGGAGCTGACCACGCTGGGCCAGGCCGCCCCCGGTACCCCTGTGAACCTCGAAGTCGACGTGATCGCGAAGTACGTTGAGCGCCTTCTAGCGCCAAAGTAGACGGAGGCCGTGCACTGACTGTTAGTCAGGTATCATGACTAACATAGTCGTATGTGGCGGGTGGCGATGGAGCCGAGAACGGAATGGACGACGCGCAGCGAGTGGATCTAGGGGTGGCGTTGTTCATCCCTTACCGGTACATGGAGGACCGGATCTTTCGGGCCATCCAACAGGCGGGGTTCGATGATTGGACGCTGGCTCAGGTACGGGTGTTTCAACGCATCGCGGCGGATGGTTCGCGTCTTACGGACCTCGCTGATCAGGCGCAAGTGAGTAAACAGAGCGCTGGGGTGCTGGTCGATCAACTCGAACACTTGGGCTATGTCCGCCGGATCCCTGACCCGACCGATGGGCGCGCCCGGTTGATCGTGATCGAGGAGCGCGGCCGCCGAGCCGCGGAGGTCGCCATCGCGACATCGGAAGAGATCCTCGCGGAGTGGACGGCCTACCTAGGCACCCGCAACTTCGCCTTGTTGCAGCAGATCTTGGATCAACTCCGCGAGATCACCGACCCCTACGCGCACAAACCCTAGCCACGCTGCGCCTCCACCCGCGGTCCCCGAGCGCTGGCGACCCACTCAGGCCGCCGGCGCCGACGGGGTCGACTCTTTCTCTTTTTCTCTCTCTTGACATTAGTCAGTTTCATTGACTAGTTTCGTCAGTGATCCTGACGTTGTTCCGAGTATGAACGAGGTGCCACGTCGTGGGTCCGATATCCCACACCGTCCACCAGAAGGAGCATCGCGATGAGTGTCAGCCTGACCTGCGGTCCATCCGGCGCTGTCATCACCGGGGAAACCGAAGAGGAACTGGTGAGCAAGGTGCAGGCCCACGCCCGTGCACACGCGAACACCGAACTGTCCCGCGAGCGCATTCTCGCCCAGATCCGCGATAGCGATTCCCAGCGGCCCATCGACGCGGTGGCCTGGGCCGCAATGACCGCGCCGAGCGCCGTGCAAAAGCTGTGCGACACCAGCGACATGGTGATCGTGCACCGCATGTTCCGCCGCGAATGCGCCCTGCTGCCCCGACTCGTCGCCGCGGTAGCCGGCGGGGACCTCACCCGGGCCCGGACAGTGGCCGGGCATGCCCGCGAAGTACTCGACCTGCTCCATCACCACCACGTGGGTGAGGACGAACTGCTCTGGCCGAGGCTGTCAGCGCGGACCCGGTTTCACGCCGATCTGCTCGCCCGCATGGACAGCCAGCATGAGGGCCTCGCGGTGCTGCTCGAGCATGCCGCGGCATCGTTCACCGCGTGGCAGGACGCGCCCACCGCGCCCACCAGCACGGCGCTCACCGCACTGCTGGAACAGCTCTCGGCGGGACTCAACGAGCACTTCGACGAGGAAGAAGCGGCGGTCCTGCCGATCGTGGAACGCGTCATCACCGCCGCCGAATACCGGGAGGTGGGCCAACGGGGATTGGTGTCGATACCCCTTACGCGGCGCCTGGTCGTGCTGGGCTACCTCCTCGAAGGTGCCACCCCGCAGGAACGAAGCGACTTCCTGGCCGCCATCCCCGCACCCGCCCGACTGGCCTACCGCTTCATCGGAGAACGCCAACACCGCCGCGAGACCGCCCGTCTGCGCGGTCCGCTACACCCCTGAACGGACCACGGCCCCGGATCAACGGCCGGTGTAGAAACGACCCGTCCTACCGGTCTGCGCCGGCCGTCAACCAATGAGAAACGAGAGTAGGAGCGAATCGATGAGCTTTGACATCCCACACGGCACCCACGGTGCCCGCCAGCCCGGCGGGAAACTGAT
Organism: Mycobacterium sp.; assembly: GCA_036746615.1. GTDB lineage: Bacteria > Actinomycetota > Actinomycetes > Mycobacteriales > Mycobacteriaceae > Mycobacterium. Next base: position 3,037 of record DAIODV010000280.1, on the reverse strand, counting down.
GGCATGGATGAACACCTGGAACATGAACCGGATCCGCGGCAACGCCAGCAAGGTGATGGGCATGCAGGCCCTGGTCCTGACCACCGTCGGCGCCAAGAGCGGCACCCCTCGCCACACCCCGGTCGCCTACTTCCTCGACGGCGCCGACAGCTGGCTGATCGTCGCGTCCGCGAACGGGGCCGCCAAGAACCCCGCCTGGTACTACAACCTGGCCGCGCACCCCGACGCGGTGCAGATCCAGATCGCCGGGCGCACCATCGCGGTCAGCGCCGAGCAGCTGCACGGCAACGCCCGTCAGCACGCGTGGCGCCACATCACCAGCACCGCAGGGCGTTTCGCGAAATACGAGCAGAGAACCGACCGTGAACTGCCCGTCATCCGCCTGCGCACCCAACCCGACGCCGAGCCGTGAGCTGAGCCACCTCATTACGGGCCGCTCACCCGGGCGGCGGCCACTCACGCATATTGACGACAACACGGGTGTGCGGCGGCTTACGTTCATGCAGCTAGTCCTCAGTGGGCGTACAGGTGCCGTTCGGCGGTACTCGCGAAGTACGTTGAGCGCCTTCTGGCGAATAGATAACAGGAAAGCGCTTTCGATCGCAGCGGCGGCGATCAGCTGTGGTGTGATGACTTCTGCGACCGTCGCCGCAGATCCGCCCGACTTCGACTTGAGGCACCACCCTGCGCCTGCTCTCGCCCCGGGCGTGGGCATCGGCATCTACGACGCCGACGGCCGGCCCACCGACACCTGCACCGCCGGATGGCTCGTCCACGACGCCACTGGCCAACCGGGCCTGCTCACCGCCGGGCACTGCGACGATGGCGGTGGCGTCAACTACTTCAACTCGACCGCAGGTTTCCAAGTTGTGGGGTGGTTCACTCATCACGTCAACGACAGCTGGGATACCGACATCGGCGTGGTCGGCATCGCCAACGCCACGGACGGGCCGGGCGGCGTGCCAACCGACACCCGCATCATCGGAATCCGTCCGGTGACCCCGTCCGCCGACGACGTGCATCTGGCTGAGGGCCAGCAACTGTGCCACTACGGGTTGATCAGCGGCCCGCAGCACGGTGGGCCATCATGCGGGCCCATCGTCGAATTGACACCCGCGACAGTGCGATTCCAGGCGCACGTCGAAAAGGGCGACTCTGGCGGGCCCGTCTATTTCCGCAACGCCGACGGCACCGCCACCCCTGTCGGCATCACCGTCCGCGCAGGACCCGCAGGCGATGGCACCATTGCCGAGCTGATTGGTCCATGGCTGAAGCGCTGGAGCCTGAGCGTCGATAGTTCGTGAGCCTGCATTTGCGCAGCTAGAACGGTCGAATACCAGCAGTTCGGGAGGCGTGTCCCACTCAACAAGCTGCGGCAATAACCGTGGCCGCTTCGTGGTTCATACTGGATGCAACACTTGAGCGCTTCAGGTGGGTTCTTTGATAGGTGGCAGCGATGACGAGGTTGGACTCCGTCGAACGTGCGGTTGCCGACATCGCAGCCGGCAAGGCTGTCGTCGTCATCGACGACGAGGACCGGGAAAACGAAGGCGACCTGATCTTCGCGGCCGAGAAGGCCACTCCCGAACTCGTGGCATTCATGGTCCGCTACACGTCGGGATATCTGTGCGTGCCACTGGACGGTCCGATCTGTGACCGACTGGGCCTGCTGCCTATGTATGCCGTCAATCAGGACAAGCACGGCACTGCGTACACCGTTACCGTCGATGCGAAAAATGGTGTAGGAACTGGTATTTCGGCCTCGGATCGCGCGACCACAATGCGGTTGCTTGCTGATGCGGGCAGCGTCGCGGACGATTTCACCAGGCCAGGCCACGTAGTTCCGTTGCGCGCCAAGGATGGTGGCGTCTTGCGCCGCCCCGGCCACACCGAAGCCGCCGTCGACTTAGCCCGGATGGCAGGCTTATCACCCGCGGGCGCAATCTGCGAAATCGTCAGCCAAAAGGACGAGGGCGCGATGGCGCAGACCGACGAACTTCGGGTGTTCGCCGACGAGCACGATCTGGCGCTCATCGCGATCGCGGACTTGATCGAGTACCGCCGCAAGCACGAGAAGCACATCGAGCGCATCGCCGAGGCCCGGATCCCGACCCGCCACGGCGAATTTCGCGCGGTCGGCTACACCAGCATCTACGAAGACGTCGAGCATGTGGCTCTGGTCCGCGGTGAGATCGCCGGGCCGAACTACGACGGCGACGACGTGCTGGTGCGGGTGCACTCCGAATGCCTGACCGGTGACGTGTTCGGATCACGCCGCTGTGACTGCGGCCCGCAGCTGGACGCCGCGATGGCGATGGTTGCGCGCGAAGGTCGTGGCGTGGTGCTCTACATGCGCGGCCATGAGGGTCGAGGCATTGGCCTGATGCACAAGCTGCAGGCCTACCAACTTCAGGACGCCGGCGACGACACGGTCGACGCGAACCTCAAGCTCGGATTGCCTGCCGATGCAAGGGATTACGGCACGGGCGCGCAGATCCTGGTCGATCTCGGCGTCCGCTCCATGCGGCTGCTGACCAACAACCCTGCCAAGCGGGTCGGATTGGACGGCTACGGGCTGCACATCATCGAGCGGGTGCCGTTGCCGGTACGCGCCAACGCCGAGAACATCCGCTACCTGATGACCAAACGCGACCGCATGGGTCACGACCTGGCAGGGCTGGACGACTATCACGAATCCATCCACCTGCATGGCGAATTCGGCGGAGCCCTATGAGCGGTGCCGGGGTACCCGACATCGCGTCGCAGGACGCTTCCGCACTTAGCCTGGCAATCGTGGTCAGCACGTGGCACAGCAAGATCTGCAACCAGCTGCTCGACCGCGCCCAGCTGATCGCCGACCAGTGGGGCGTCAAGGAGCCCACGGTCGTGCGGGTGCGCGGCGCCATCGAGATCCCGGTGGTCGCGCAGGCCGTCGCCCGGAATCACGACGCCGTCGTCGCGTTGGGCGTGGTGATCCGCGGCCAGACACCGCATTTCGACTACGTCTGCGACGCGGTGACGCAAGGGCTGACCCGCG
>DAIODV010000279.1:491-5471 GCA_036746615.1 Mycobacterium sp. | reverse complement strand
CGCGCTCGTGATACAGGCCCCAGCGCGACTCGGTACGGGTCAGCGACGAGCGGGCCGCGAACTCCGCGCAGTCGCGAATGAACGACACCTCGATGCTGCGCATCAGCTCGTGCGGGGTGCGCGCGCCCATCTCGGCGATCTCGCCGCGCATCCGCTCGAAGGTATGCACGGCGATGGACAACTTCGCCGCCGACTTCGGCGGTGCCACATAGTCGTTGACGAAGCGTCGCAGCTTGTACTCGACCTGCGGCTGGGGCGGCCCGTCGGGATGACGCAGCGGACGGTAGATCAGCTCATGAGCCGCATCCAGCTGATCCTGCGGAAGATCTTGCGGTGCCGAAACATCGGACAATGTCGCCGCCGCATCCGCGCCGGCGAGATCACCGAAGACGAACGCGCCGATCATGTAGTTATGCGGCACGCAGGCCAGATCCCCCGCCGCATACAACCCCGGCACTGTGGTGCGGGCATGCTCGTCGACCCATACCCCGGACGCGGAATGCCCCGAACACAAGCCGATTTCGGAGATGTGCATCTCCACGTCGTGCGTGCGGTAGTCGTGGCCGCGGTTGGCGTGAAACGTCCCGCGGGTGGGCCGCTCGGTGGTGTGCAGGATGTTCTCCAGCGCGGTCAGCGTTTCGTCCGGCAGGTGCGACACCTTCAGGTAGATCGGCCCGCGGGCGGATTCGATCTCGCTACGCACCTCGGCCATCATCTGCCCGGACCAGTAATCGGAGTCGACGAACCGTTCACCGAGCGCGTTGACCTGATATCCGCCAAATGGATTGGCCACATACGCACATGCCGGGCCGTTGTAATCCTTGATCAGAGGATTCACCTGGAAGCACTCGATACCGGAGAGTTCCGCCCCGGCGTGGTAGGCCATCGAATAGCCGTCACCGGCATTGGTCGGATTCTCGTAGGTGCCGTACAGATATCCCGACGCGGGCAGACCCAGGCGCCCGCAGGCACCGGTGGCCAAAATCACCGCCTTGGCGCCAACAGCGACGAATTCCCCGGTGCGGGTGTGCAATGCGGCCGCACCGACGGCCCGGCCGCCGTCGACCAGCACTCGCACCGGCATCAGCCGATTTTCGATCCGGATCTTTTCGCGCATCGACCGCTGTCGCAACACCCGATACAGCGCCTTTTTGACGTCCTTGCCCTCCGGCATCGGCAACACGTAGGAACCCGAGCGATGCACCCGTCGCACTGCGTACTCGCCGTGCTCGTCCTTTTCGAACTTGACCCCATAGCGTTCCAGCCGCTGCACCATCGCGAACCCGCGGGTGGCGGTCTGGTAGACGGTGCGCTGGTTGACGATTCCGTCGTTGGCGCGGGTGATTTCGGCGACGTAGTCCTCGGGTTCGGCCTTGCCCGGAATCACGGCGTTGTTGACGCCGTCCATCCCCATCGCCAGCGCGCCGGAATGGCGCACATGCGCCTTCTCCAGCAGCAGCACATGTGCGCCGTGCTCGGCCGCGGTCAGCGCGGCCATCGTGCCGGCGGTGCCGCCGCCGATGACCAGGACGTCGCAATCCAGCCGGAGCGGTTGCGTGGGATCAGGAATCTGCATCAAACGGCCACCAAATCATGCAGTGCGGCAATGATTTCCGCGCGAAGCTCGGGGTGCGCGCGGTCACCGCGGGCCTGCGGTACGTCGACGATCGCCCGCAGCGGTTGCCCGGCCCGGCCCAACACCGCGACACGATCCCCCAACGCCAACGCCTCATCGACGTCGTGCGTGACGAACACGATCGTCGTCGGATGAGCGCGCCAGGAGTCGATCAACAGGCGCTGCATCGCCGCGCGGGTCTGCGTGTCCAGCGCGCCGAACGGCTCGTCCATCATCACCGCGCGCGGCGCCCCGGCCAGCCCACGGGCCAGCTGCACGCGCTGGCGCATCCCGCCGGACAGGTTCTTGGGCAGATAGTCGCCGAAGCCGTCCAGTCCGAGTTCGGAGATCCACCGCTCAGCATTACTGGCCCGGGTGGCTCGCGGCTCACCGCGCAGCCGCAACGCCAACTCGATGTTGGATCGCACGCTGCGCCACGGCAGCAGGGCGTTGTCCTGAAACACCACGCCGCGATCGCCCGAGGTGCCGGTGACCTCGACGCCGTCAGCCAGCACCCGGCCGGCATCGGGTGTCAGCAGGCCGGCCAGCGCACGCAACACCGTCGTCTTACCGCAGCCCGACGGCCCGGTGAGCACCAGAATCTCCCCCGGCTGCACCGTCAGGCTCAGCTCGTCGATGACCGCAACCCCGCTGTAGCACAACCGCACTCGATCCAGCTCGAGGCTCATACCAGACATCATCGTGCGTTCTCCTCACCGCGCGGCAGCCATCGGGTCACCCGGCGACCGACCAACTCGACGGCTGCCGAGGTAGCGAACCCCAGTACTCCGATCGTGATGATGCCGACGAACACCTGCGGGTACGCCAGCACCGTGTATGCCTGCCAGGTGCGGTACCCCACCCCGAGCCGACCCGAGATCATCTCGGCAGATATCACACAGATCCAGGCCACCCCCATGCCGACCGACAGCCCGCCGAACACACCCGGAAGGATGCCCGGCACCACCACCCGGGTCAGCACATCGAAGCGGCCGCCGCCCAAGGTGCGCACCGAGTCCTCCCACAGCGTCGGCAGCGCTCGCACCGCATGCCGGGTGCTGACCATGATCGGGAAATACGCCGCGAGGAACGTGATGAAAACAATGCCGGCCTCGTCCGTCGGAAACAGCAGGATCGCCACCGGCACAACCGCAATCGCAGGGATTGGCCGGGCCAGCTCGGTCAGCGGGCCCAGCAAGTCGCCGATCAGCCGTGACCGCGCCAGCATGATGCCCGTCGCGACGCCGACCACCGCGGCCAGCCCGAATCCGGTGAGGATGCGGATCAGCGACTGGGCCAGATCAAGCCAGTAGGCATCGGTGCCGAGCGCGCGCGTCAGCGCGCCGACGATCTGGGTGACGGTCGGCAGCGTGTCGAACCGCAGCCAGAAGCGGACGTGGCCGGCAGTGAGCAACTGCCACAAGCCAATTGCGGCCGCGACCGACACCAGCCGCAGCAGGCGGGATCGCCACGCCGCATCGGGCCGTCGCGGCTTGGCGACAACGGCGACCGGCACCGCGATCGTCGCGCCCTCGATACCCACTTCCACCGCGGTCATGCCACACCTGCCAATGCCTGCTGGTAATCGATAGCGGCGCTACCCGGATGTGCTGCGACGTAGCGCTGCGCGCCCGCGAGTGTGTCGAACGGCAAGTAGCTCGCGCCGTCACGCACCCACGCCGACTTGTCCGCGAACCAGCGGGTCCCCAGCTCGGTGTCGGGGACGTACGCCGCCCGCACGTGCGCGCCGCGGGCAGTCGCATCGCGGACGGCTTTGAGGAGCCCGGTCGGGTCGGCGACCGGCTGGGTAGTGTCGGAGCCGTCCAGCCAGAGCTCGCTTCCTCGCACCGGCGCACTGGCGCGCAACGCCGCCTCGTAGTCGAGCTTGCGATCAGCGAACGCTTTCCGCAGCGGGCCGTCCTGGACGAAGTTCGCGACGTCGAGGCTGGCGAAGTCGCCGATCGACTTCAGGTACGGCACATCGTTTTTCAGCGCGTCAGTCAGCGATGGCTTGAGCGTGGTGTCGAACGACGTGCCGCCCGGGCCGTTGTACAGGTAGACGACCTCTTGCGGCAGCCCACTGCCTTGGGCGACGATGCGCGCCGCCTCGAGCGGTTGGGTGTTGATGAAGTCGGTGGCGTCGAGCTGGGCTTGCAAGAACGCGTCGAGTATCTCGGGGTGGGCGGCCGCGTACGCGCGACGCACCACGACACCGTGCAGCGTCGGGTAGTTGAGCTCCGCGCCGTCGTAGAGCAGCTTGGCCTTGCCCTGGTAGACGAGCAAGCCCGGCCATGCGACGAACTGCGAAAGGGCCTGCGCCTGGCCGGATTCCAGAGCAGAGGCACCGACCTGCGGCTGCTGGTTGAGCACTTCAACCCCGGTGCTGGGATTGATGCCGACGCCTGCCAGCGCTCGTACCAGCGTCCCGTGGCCGGCCGAGCCGACGCTGGCCGAGACCTTCTTACCGGCCAGGTCGGTCACCGCGGTTGCCGTCGAATTCGGCGCGACCACAACCATATTCAGTGCACCCTTGGCGTTGTAGCCAGTCACCGAAACAATTTCGGTGGCCGCCCGCGGGTTCGCTTGCGTCCTGGATCCGTTGATCAGCATCGGATAGTCGCCCATTGAGCCGATGTCGATCTTTTCGGCGACCATTTGCGCGGTGATCGGCGCGCCGGTGTCGTAGTCCTCCCACATCACGTGGTAGCGGGTGCCGGTGCGCTTGGTCACGTCGGCAAGCCGGTGCTCGAGGTATCCCTGGGCCCGCAGCAGCGTACCTGCGGTGACCGTGTTGATCGTTTTGGATTGGTAGCCCACGACCACGTTGACTGCGTTCGCGGAATCCAGGGCGCAGCCGGCGGCAACCATCACGAATGCGGCGGCCGCAGACGCCAGCCTGGCGGCGGATCTTCTCATGAAAATGTCCTAGGCGAGTTAGCGAATGAGATAGGGCATGTTGACCGTGACTGCGCCGGTTGGGCAGCGCGCCGCGCACGGGCCGCAGTACCAACATTCGTCGACATGCATGAAGGCTTTGCCGGTGTCGGGGTTGATCGCCAACGAGTCCAGCGGACAGATTTCGACGCACAGCGTGCAACCGTCGATACACAGCGACTCGTCAATGGTGACCGGGACATCGGCGCGGTTGTTCACCAGCGTCATGGCGTGCTCCTTATCAGGTTGCCGCGCATGGTGATTCGATCACCGCGCATCCGGATGTACTCCAGGTCGACAGGTGTGCCGTCGTCCAGGCTGGTAAGCCGCTCCAGCATCAGCAGCGCGGCTCCGTCAGGCACCTGCAGCGCTGCCGCAGAATGCGCGTCGGCGGGGATGGCCTCCCGGGCCAGCGACGCCGATCCCAGCCG
>DAIODV010000279.1:0-481 GCA_036746615.1 Mycobacterium sp. | reverse complement strand
TTGCTCGATCAGCGCGAACACATCGTTCGTTTCCAGCGGCTGGGCCAGGATTTCAGCGCCGATGTCGGGTGTCAGATAGGTCAGATCGAGACTCAATGGCAGGCCGCCGAGATAGCGCAGCCGTTCGATGAATACCGCCTGCTGACCGGGTTCCAGACGCAGCCGTTGGGCCACGGACGGCGGCGCGGACACGGTCATTGCCGCGCGCACCTCGTTGCGTACCTCGCCGTACGTTTTGAAGGTTTCTTTCAGTCCGAGCAGCGTGTCGAGTCGGTGGTCGTACTTGCGTTGCGCGACGTGGGTGCCGACCTTGGGCCCACGATCGATCAGGCCTTCGTTCTTCAGCGTGCTCAGCGCCGCCCGAATGGTGTTGCGGGATACCGAGAACTCCGCCGCCAATTCAAGCTCGCCGGGCAGCCCGTCGTTGTAGGAGCCGGCGTGGATCTGGTGGCGCAGCACGTCGGCGACCTGGCGCGCGCGG
>DAIODV010000278.1:0-5498 GCA_036746615.1 Mycobacterium sp. | reverse complement strand
GACGAGTTTGAATCGACCGCCGATCACCCGTTCACCAACTTGGTCAACCTGTTCGACCCCAGCGCATTTACGACACAGACGGATCCTGACGTCTTAACCTCCACTGGCGCTGAGTTGCCGTACTTGGTGGCCGCGCAAGGTCCGCAATTCCAGTTTGCTGACTCGGTGATTGCCCTTGATTACTTCCTCACCGGTACTGGGGCGACGTTCCTCCTCAGCCCGTTCGTTGACGGCCTTGCCGGGTTCAGCTCGCTGTTCTGATCGCGGCGTAATCGCTCGGCAATTGGAGACCATCTCGCCCGGTCGCGGATTCCGCGGCCGGGCGACGGTGTTCGGTAGACAGAGCGCAGTTGCCCGGCCGATTCACAGATGGTTCGCGGGGCACGGTGAACCCGCGTTTCAGCCGACTCGTCTCGTCAGGGCGCATCGTGGCGCTACTAATCGACCGCCACCGGGTGTGTAACTCCTCCCGGGCGAGACCCGTCGGACGACAAATCCGCAGGAAATAGGGCCGGCGCGCGAATTCTGCCAGGCTATTCGACATCCGACTAATAAAAGCGTTTCGGTTGCAAGGCCGGGGCCATGTCGCTGCTTATCAGTATTGGACTTATGTACATCTATTGTCGAATTATCTGGACGGATGTTCCATTTTCTTGGACTTTCGCTCCGGGGAGTGGGCAGCCTTGGGCCCACGACTCTCAATTGTGGCAAATCCGGGTCTGACCTGCTTCTTTGGCGCACATATATCCGCCCGCACGCCCAACCCGCGTCCGACACAATGCTCCGAGCCGAGCAATTTATACACGAATCTGGATAGCCGAACGGCAACTAAGAACAGCCTTAAGGGCGACGTAACTTCGCCTGAGATTTATATTAGAGAAAAGCTTAACTAACGACGCTAGTTGTTATATGCTGCCCTCGTCGATGGCTCTTAATGGGGGCAAAGACTCATGTACGAGCCAACGACTGTGGGGCTGCAACCCCGCAATCCACATCGAAGTCATACCGAGATTGGAGGCTCGCACATGAGTCGCAAGCATTCTACCGCGCTGGGTATCAGCGCGGCCACGGCCGGCGCAGCAGTTGCCGCTTTCCTCAGCATGGGCACCGCAAACGCGGTCCCAGTCGTCGACATCTACGCCGACACCGCCGGTGTCGCCGCAGCCGGCGACACGTTCCTCCCCAATGACGCGTACGACATGCTGTTCGGGTCTGCCGGCACGCAAGGCGTCGACAACATGCTGCTTGACGTGTCGACGGCTCAGGGGAACCTGACCGGCTACGAGTCGTTCACAACCGACGTCATCGCGTTCGAAGAGAACGCCGGTGAGCACGGGCTGGAGAACCTGATCAACGCGATCGACCCGAGCGCCTTCTACGAGCAGACGACGGCCGGAGTCGTAGGCACCATCGCCGACAGCGGTGGGGCATACCTCGCGCCGGACAGCGCCCTCGGCTACCTCGCCACCGGACTGGACTATGGTCTGCTGACCCCAACGGGTCTCACCTTTGTGCTTACGCCGCTCATCGACCTGCTCGTGGGCGCTCCGTTCGGCACGGGCTAACTTAGCGCTCGGGTTGCGAGAGTGACCCGTTCGCTGACGGGGGGTGACCGTCTGACCGGCGGGACCGCACAGGTTCCGCCGGTTAGATCGGTGTTGCAGTTTTGTTGGGTTACTGAGTAATCCAGTTCTCTGATGGAGGTGGCCGGTCTAGACCAAGGCCGGCCGGTCGGGGGGAAGTTCGACAACCTCGGAGGGGTGGGCTGTCTAGCTCAGTCATCAGGACCTTGTCGCCCGGCTACGCCCCCCTGGCCGGGCGACAAGCCTTTTTTGGCACCCTTTGGAGCCCTGCAATTGGCGTTAAGCCAGGTATCCACCCGGTAGCGAGTCGAACATGAACTTCGTCATCCGCACCGCGTACTCCGAACTACCGCCGCCGACGATCAGCGAGGCGAACGCCATATCACCGCGGTAACCGGCGAACCAGGAGTGCGAACCGCCAGGGAACTCAGCCTCACCGGTCTTCCCGAACACCGCGCCGCAGCCGGCGATGTCCTTGCCGGTGCCGTTGGTCACCACTAGCCGCATCATCGGGCGAAGACCGTCGATCACCTTCTCGCTGATCGGTGTGGTGTCTCCGGTGATTGTCGTCGACCGCCCCTCAATGAGCTTCGGCACGGGCGTCTTTCCGGCGGCCACCGTAGCCGCGACCATCGCCATACCGAACGGGGATGCCACCACCTTTCCCTGACCGAAGCCATCCTCGGTGCGCTCGGCGACATCGACCGTCGGCGGCACCGAACCGGTGACCGTGCTCAGGCCGTCCACCTGGTAGTCCAGACCAATGCCGTACTGGCTGGCCTCCTGCGTCAAACCGCGCGGTGGCATCCGGCTCGCCAATTCCGCGAACGTGGTGTTGCAGGAACTGGCGAATGCTCGCGACATGGGCACCACACCCAAATCGAACCCGCCGTAGTTGGGGATCGTACGGTGCCCGATGTCGATTTCGCCCGGGCAGCCCAAAAGCGTGTTCGGACTTGCCAAGTCGCGCTCGAGAGCCGCGCCCGCGGTGACCATCTTGAACGTCGACCCTGGCGGGTATAGGCCGGTGGTGGCAAGCGGACCGACAGCGTCGGCGGCGGAGTTTTGCGCGACGGCCAAAATCTCCCCCGTCGACGGTTTGATCACCACGATCATCGCCTGCCGACGCTGGTTGTCCACCGCACGCTGAGCGGCATTCTGCACGGCGCGGTCCAAGCTGATCGAAATCGATGGGGCGGGCGAGGGTTCAACTTCGTGCAGCACCGCCACGTCGACGTTGTTCTGGTTGACGCTGACCACCCGCCAGCCCGCCTGCCCGTCGAGTTGGTCGATCACCGCCTTCTTAACCTGACTGATCAGCGCCGGGGCGAAATGGTCGTCGGTCGGCAGCAGCTCCGCCTGCGGGGTGATCACAACGCCTGGCTGGTTGCCCAGCGCCGGAGCGACTCTGTTGTTGTCGTCGGTGCGCAGCGTGATCAAGTCCATCGGTTTACCCAGCGAGCTGGCCTGCTCGGCCAGGCGCTGCGGGTCGTTGAGCGTGTCGTCGAAAGGATGCAGCGCATCGACGACGGCACGCGCAGTGGTGATCAAGTAGCCGCCGGCCCGAGACGCGTCCAGCGTGTAGTGGTAGAGGTAGCCGGGCGCGAGCACGTCGGTGCCGCCCACTTCGTTCACCGCTGCGCGCCGCGGCGGGTCAGCCCGCAGCGCGAAGGTCTGGTGCTCGCCGAGGCGCGGATGTAAGTCGGTGGTGCTCCACCGCACCTGCCAATGACCTTCGTAGCGGGCCATTTTCAGCTGGCCGTCGTATGTCCACGCTCGGTTCTTCGGCAGATGCCAGGTGTAGCGATAGCTCACCGTGCCGATGTCCTCGGTGTATTTCGAGCCGAGGATCTGGGTGTCCAAATGGCTGGCTTGCAACCCGGACCACGCCGCATTCAGGGCTTCACGCGCGTCGCTGGGAGCATCGCTGAAGTCGGCAGCTGTTGCCGTGTCCCCAGTGGCCAACGCAGCGAAGAACTGTTGCGCCGCCGGCGCGGGGCCCTCGGCGCGCGGCGTGCAGGCTGGCACCGCGGCCGTGACAAGCACCGCCAAGGCAAAGCTCGAAGCTGATACCTGTGATATCAAAGTGGTTTTTGTTGCCATTGAGGCAGATGTTATGAAACTGCGGGGCCAGACCGGCGGAGGCGCACCGAGACCGAACCGTTACGCCAGCGCCTCGCCCGTCGCACGAGACACCGTCAGATGCGCGGGTGGCAGATTGGCACGAGGTCCCCGTCTTCGGCGACCAGCTGCGACATCGTGTTTTGGTAGGCGGTTTGGTGATCGCGGATGACGTTCGGCGGCGGGCTGACAAGGGGGTCTTTTCGAATGTCTTGGACCTGCGACACCGCCTGCACGGAGAGTTCGGCGATCCGATGCAGATGGCGCGAAATTTCGGGTGCGGATACGTGCCGTGCGTAGTCTTGCAGCTGATCCGACCACACCTGATATCTGTGCAGGTCCGGACCACCGGCGGTGATCAGTTGGCCGTCGAGCATGTCTTGATGTGCGTAAATGAAGGACAAGGTCTGGTCGGCGGTGCGACAGTCCGGTGATTGTCTGGGCAGTCCCCACGCAATTACCCCGGCCCCAATAGCGATTGCAGCTACGACCGCGAGCACTACCGAGGCCCACATGCGACGCGGCGGTAACGTCACGGAGTCCTCGGTGTCGGCTGCCGCCGACGCTGCTTCAAAGGTCTCGGCGGCCACGGCGCGCAGCCGCGCAACGTGTTGGGGCAGCTGTCGCCTTCGGTGAGACGTCCATCCGAAGTAGGCAGCGAAGTAGAGGGCGAATCCGAGCCACAACAGACCTTGCCGCGGGATGCCGATGATGAAGTCCACGACCGCCAGCACGATATAGAACGCGGGCATCCACCATTGGGGCGTCTTCTGCCATCGCGCGGCGCGGCGCAGATACGCCAGGCTCAGGGTCCCCACCCGAATCGCTGCCGCGAGCGCGCGCGGATCAGCGGGAACCTCGCCGTGTCGCAGTGCCTTGCGAATCTGACTGCGCTGCTGGGGATTCAAACCCGTGACGGCCGCGGCGTAGCTTCGGCGCACCGGGTTCTGAATGAAATCCGCCGCTGAAGCGAAGGCCAGGCTGAGTACCACCACCCCCACCAGCCGCCACAGCCATCCAGTTGTGGCGACAAAATTCGGAAACACCAATGCCACAGTCGCCGTAAGCGTCAGCGCCATCACCGCGGCGCTGACCAGCCATCGCACCCACCACGGCGCCGCAATCATCCGAAGCCACACGCCGAAAATCCTAAGTGCCAACCGAGCCCGTCACCTGCGGCAAATTCCAGGCTGGCTGCCGCGGCGCGCACAAGTTGGGCGAGAGGCGGATGATACACGGTGATACACCTCTAGGTGTAAAGTGGTGTCGTGTCCAGGACCAACATCGAGATCGATGACGACCTGATCGCCACCGCGCAGCGCCTCTATGGTCTGGAGTCCAAGCGCAGCGCCGTCGATCTCGCGTTGCGCCGACTGGTCGGCGAGGCGCTGAGTACAGAGGAGGCGTTGGCGTTGCAGGGCACGGGTTTCGACTACACCAACGACGAGATTGAGACCTTCTCTGCGCTGGAGCGCGACGGCGACGATGCCGGATGATCGTCGACACCTCGGTGTGGATCGAATTCTTCAAATCTCCCGAGTCGAAGGCCAGCCGTTGGGTCGCCGACCGTATTGGCGACGAAACATCGCTGGTCGTACCCGAGGTGGTGATGATGGAGTTGCTAATTGGGACGACTGACGAGGCGACGGCAGCGGTGAGACGTCGTTTCCTGCAGCGCTTCGCGATTCAGCCGCTGGCTCCGGTGCGTGACGCCGAGGACGCTGCAGCGATCCACCGGCGCTGCCGTCGCGGTGGCAAGACAGTGCGTAGCCTCATCGATTGCCTCGTCGCAGC
>DAIODV010000277.1:0-5523 GCA_036746615.1 Mycobacterium sp. | reverse complement strand
CAGGTCGAGTAGCGCGTTCTCGACGACTTCCGGCAGCGCCGGGTGGATCCAATACTGACCGCGAGCCATCTGCTCGGTCGGGAGTCCGAAGCTCATCGCCTGGATCAGCGGCTGAATGATCGACGAAGCCTGGTAGCCCATGATGTGTGCGCCGAGCAGCCGCCCGGTCGTGCGATCGCCGATCAGCTTGACGATGCCGGTGCTGTCTTCCATCGCCCAGCCGTAGGCCACGCCCCCGTAATCCTGAATAGTGCACGAGACATCGAAACCCTTTGCGACGGCTTCATTCTCAGTCAGCCCGACTGTGGCGATCTGCGGATCGGTGAATACCGCGGCGGGAACATAGCGGTGGTCGGTGGCGACCAGCGCGTCGGTGTCGTCCCAGTCGCAGAGCAGATTGTGCTGCACGACGCGCGCCTCGTGGTTGGCCACATGCTTGAGCTCATAGGGCGACGACACATCGCCGAGCGCGAAAACGTTACGCGCTGACGTTCGTTGATATTCGTCCACGACGATCCGGCCGTCGTCGACCTCGATGCCGGCTTGCTCGGCATCGAGTTGATCACCGTTGGGGCTTCGGCCCGTTGCCACCAGCACCGCATCGGCGCTCAGCGTCGAACCGTCGTCGAGTTCAAGCACGATCCCGGAGCGGTCCTCATGAGAGCCGATGACATTGCGATGGGTGCGCAGTTCCCATTTGTTTGACGCGATGCGGGTAAACCGTTCGCACAGCGTGTCATCCAGGTGGCGCAACAGCGCGCCGCCCCGGATCACCAGGGTGATCCGGACACCGAGTGCGGAGAAGATGTGCGCGAATTCGGCTGCGACGAAACCGCCTCCGATGATCACCAGATGCGCAGGCAACTCGGGTATCCGCATGATGGTGTCGCTGGTGTAGTAGTGGACACCGCACTCGATGATGGCCGGCGGGATCACAGGTCGCGCGCCCGCGGCGATCACCACTTGTTCGGCGGTGAACTCGTCGCCGCCGTCGGTGCGCAGCAGATACTGGCCGTCTCGCTGCACCGCGCCGAAACGGGTGTGCCGGTCGTAGACGTCAACATTGGGGGAAGCCCGTCGGTAATCTTCGCCGCTGATCGCGATCGGATCGATGCGCCCGAAGATGCGCGAGACGATGTCGTCCCAGCGCACCCTGTCGACATGCGCGTCGATGCCGTAACGGGCTGCCGTACGGATCGTTTCGGCGACCTCGGCGGCGTAGACGAACATCTTGGTGGGGATGCATCCGACGTTCAGACAGGTTCCGCCGAACGTTCCCTGTTCGCAGATCGCAACTCTCTTGCGCCCGTAGCGTTCGTCGAGAATGCTGTTGCCCGAACCGGTTCCGATGATCGCGAGATCGTAGCTTTCCATTGCTATCTGTCGGCCACCCGTTCTACATCGAGGTAGTCGTCAAGCCAAATGTCCAGCTGTTGGTAGGCCACTTTCCGCGGCTGTCGCATCGACAAGAACACATCATGCTTGGCGTCGGTCACCGGAATGATCGTGCTGCGGTTGCCGATGCAGCCGGCCCAGCGGGCGATAAGCGTCACGTTGAGAACCGCGTCGCCGCATTGCAGGGCGATCGGGTCCGCGGTCTCCGCCACGCTGTGATCTGACCGCAGAATCAGGTTCGGCACGCCGACGTCGAGCCCGCGATGCAGCCGCGCCAGGCCGCGCTGGACCGCGCGCAGCCAGCCGAACGTGATGGGGAAGCCGCCCAGCGGCTTCCACTGCAGGTTGTAGTCGAATTCGCCGTAGTAGTCGCGGTGCAGGCTGGCGCCATAGCCCCCCGCATTTTCGGTTGGGGACCGGGCGACCCGCTTGACGCCCGCGCGTGCGATCGCGGCGACCAACGCCGTCGTCGTCGGCCAGCGCAGCACCCCCGGACCTGGCAAGTCCAGAAACGGGCTGTTGAGCACCAGTCCGGTCACGCCTTCGCGTGCGGTCAGGCCGCGACGGCGCAGCCGGTCGAGCCACAGCGACACGATCAGCCCGCCGGCGGAATGGCCGTACACCAGCACGCGCGCTGAACCGGTCTGCTCGCCGATGATCGCCAGCGCCCGGTCGAGCTCGGCGTCGTAGCAGGCCAGGTCGGTGGTGAAGTGCGGGGTTTGGCCGGTCCGCGACGACCGGCCGCATTTGCGTAAGTCGAGCGCATAGAAGGCGAATCCCCGGTCGGCGAAGTGGTCGGCTAGCGCGGTGTGGAAGAAGTAATCGGTGAATCCGTGCACGGCCAGCACGGCGTCGGCAGTGGCCGCCGCTTCACCACGGCGCAGTAGGGTCGCGACGATATCGCCCTCGCCGTCGGGATCCATACCCAGCGGGATGGTCAGCTGCCAGTAGCCGGGGAGGACATCGGGCTGCCAGCCTGTCACGCACGCCAGCTTAAGGCGTGCGAGGTCCCGCCGGGTCTATGGCGCTGGTCAGCGATAGCCTGGGCAGCGTGTCAGACCCGCAGGTCGCAGCGAAGGCCGACGTCGTGTTAGTCGGGGCGGGCATGATGAGCGCCACCCTGGGTGCCTTGTTGCGGCGACTGGAGCCGGGCTGGTCGATCACCCTGGTCGAGCGGCTGGACGCCGCCGGGGCCGAGAGCAGCGACGCGTGGAACAACGCCGGCACCGGGCATTCCGGGCTCTGCGAGCTGTTCTACACGCCGCAGCAGCCGGACGGCTCGATCGACGTCAGCAAAGCGGTGCGCGTCAACGAGCAATTTCAGGTCACCCGACAGTTCTGGGCCTATGCGGCGGAAAACGGCATGCTGTCCGACGTGCGCGGCTTTCTGCGCCCGGTTCCGCATGTCAGCTTTGTGCAGGGCGCCGATCGTGTCGACTATCTGCGTCGTCGTCGCAAAGCGCTGGCCGATAATCCGTTGTTTGCGCGCACCGAATGGATCGACGACGCCGACGAATTCGTCCGCCGGCTGCCGCTGATGGCCGCCAAACGCGACTTTTCCCAACCGATTGCGCTCGATTGGGCAACGGACGGCACCGACGTCGACTTCGGTGCCCTGTGCCGACAACTCATCGGCTTTTGCGTGCGCACCGGGACGACAGCGTTATTCGGTCGCGAGGTCCGCAACCTGTCGCGTCAGCGCGACGGCAGCTGGACGCTGACGGTTCGCAACCGCCGCACCGGCGAAAACCGCAAGTTGAACGCCAAATTCGTCTTCGTCGGCGCCGGCGGGCAGGCACTGCCGCTGCTGCAGAAGTCCGGCATCGCAGAAGCCAAAGGATTTGGCGGCTTTCCGATCGCCGGAAAGTTCTTGCGCAGCGGCAATCCCGCGCTCGCTGCTGCGCATCGGGCGAAGGTGTACGGGTTACCAGCGGCCGGTGCGCCGGCGATGACGGCGGCGCATCTCGACGCGCGGATCGTCAACGGCAAGCCATGGCTGCTGTTTGGTCCGTTCGCCGGCTGGTCGCCGAAATTCCTCAAGCACGGCCGTATGACCGATCTGCCGCGCTCAGTCAGGCCGGCCAACATGGCGACGATGATCGGCGTGGGTATCACTCACACGCGGCTGATCAACTACCTGATCGGACAGCTGCGGCTCTCGCAACCCGCGCGGGTGGATGCACTGCGCGAATTCGTGCCCACCGCCGTCGATTCCGACTGGGAGCTGATGACGGCCGGGCAGCGAGTGCAGGTGCTCCGGCCGGACAAGCGCAAAGGCGGGGTGCTCGAATTCGACACCTCGCTGCTGACCGCTGCGGACGGCAGTATCGCCGGGTTGCTTGGAGCGTCGCCGGGAGCCTCGACCGCGGTATCGGCGATGCTCGACGTGTTGCAGCGCTGCTTTCCCGACCGGTATCAGTCGTGGCTGCCTAGTCTGAAAGACATGGTGCCGTCGCTGGGAGTCGCCCTCTCGGGTGAGCCCGCGCTGTTCGACGAAGTGTGGTCGTGGGGCACCAAGGCGCTGGGGTTAGCCGCATGACTGCGGCGTTGCACCGCGCGTGGGCCAAGGATCTCGACGTGCCTACGCTTTATGCGTTGCTGAAACTGCGGGTGGAGGTCTTTGTGGTGGAGCAGGCCCGCCCGTATCCCGAGTTGGACGGACGCGATCTGCTCGCCGAAACCCGGCATTTCTGGTTGGCGGCCCCCAACGGCGAGGTGATCTGCACGTTGCGTTTGATGGAAGAACACGCGGGCGGGCAGAAGGCATTTCGCCTTGGGCGGTTATGCACCGAACGCAGCGTGCGCGGCCAGGGCCACACCACGCGGTTGCTGGGCGCAGCGCTGGCTGAGGTCGGCGACTATCCCTGCCGGATCGACGCGCAGATTTATCTGACGGACATGTACGCCCAGCATGGATTTGTGCGGGACGGCGACGACTTCGTCGACGACGGCGTCCCACACGTGCCGATGGTCAAACACGGTTTCGCGGGGCAGTCGTGAAACCGTATCCGTTCAGCGCAATCGTCGGCCACGACCAGCTACGGCTGGCGCTGATTTTGTGCGCGGTCCGCCCGGAGATCGGTGGAGTGCTCATCCGCGGCGAGAAGGGCACCGCCAAGTCGACGGCCGTGCGGGGCCTGGCCACACTCTTGGGTGACCCGAACGAGGCGCGGTTGGTCGAGCTGCCGATCGGCGCCACCGAGGACCGGGTGGTCGGTTCACTGGATCTGCAGCGGGTACTGGCCGAGGGCGAACACGCATTCTCACCCGGGCTGTTGGCCCGTGCCCATGGTGGCGTGCTCTACGTCGACGAGGTCAACCTGCTGCACGACCACCTGGTCGATCTGCTGCTTGATGCCGCCGCGATGGGGCGAGTTCATATTGAGCGCGACGGGATTTCGCATTCGCATGAGGCTCGGTTTGTGCTGATCGGCACGATGAACCCCGAAGAAGGGGAGCTGCGCCCGCAGCTGCTGGACCGGTTCGGGCTCACCGTCGACGTGCATGCGTCGCGCGACATTGACGTGCGTACCCAGGTCGTTCGGCAGCGGATGGAGTACGAAGCCGACCCGGATGCCTTCGCGCAGCGCTATGCCGCCGATGATGCCGAGCTGGCCCGGCGGATTGATTCGGCGCGTCGGCTTGTCGACAGTGTGACGTTGCCAGACAACGAGTTACGCCGGATCGCGGCGCTGTGCGCCGCGTTCGACGTCGACGGCATGCGCGCTGATTTGGTGATCGCGCGGACCGCGGTCGCGCACGCGGCCTGGTGTGGCCGTGACACGGTGAGCGAGCACGATATCCGGGTGGCCGCCGAGTTGGCGCTGCCGCACCGCCGCCGCCGCGATCCCTTCGACGAGCCGGGACTCGACCCGGGCCAACTGGACGAAGCTTTGGCCGACGCCGACCCGGATGCGGGCGGCCCGCCCGAGGAACCCGAGCCCGATCCCGAGCCGCCCGGCGGTGGGCAAGGCGCGGATGACACTGCACCACAGCAGAATTCGTCGGGTCCGCAAATAGCGAAGCCGAGCGCGCCGCCGGCGGCGACTTTCCGTACCCGCGCGCTCACCGTGCCCGGCGTGGGCTATCGCTTCGCCACCCGCGGGAGGACGGAAGCAGGTCCAAGCC
>DAIODV010000276.1:0-5523 GCA_036746615.1 Mycobacterium sp. | reverse complement strand
CCGAACCCGCGTCCCGGTCATCTCCAGGTGCGTGTAGAGGCTCTCGGTCAGGCAGAGCACCGCGGCCTTGGTCATCGGGTAGACGGCCTGGCCAGGTCCGCCCATGGCTCCCCGGGCAATTGGCGCGAATCCGCCGTTACCCGAGCAGGTGTTGACGACGTGTCCTTCGCCTTGCTCGAGCAGAATGGGCACGAAGGCCTTGATGCCATGGATGACGCCCAGCACGTTGACGTCGATCCCCCACCGCCAATCGGCCAGATCGTGCTCCCACATGTAACCCTCGGAGACCCCGCCGGTGCCGGCGTTGTTGCACACGATGTGCACCGCGCCGAAGCGATCCAGCGTTTCCTTTGCCAGCGATTCGACCGAGGAATAGTCGGTGACGTCGGTGAGCACCCCGGCCACCTCGATGCCCTCGTCGGCGAGTGTTCGGGTCGTTTCGTCCAGCGGTTCGGGGAGGACATCGGCCAGCACGACCTTCATTCCCGCTTGGCCGAAACGTCGGCCGAGGGCCTGACCAATGCCCCCGGCACCGCCAGTTACGACCGCAACTTTGCCCCGAAGCTCCATTGTGGCCATCGTCACATGGTCGCTTATATCGCTGCAAGCAGTCGCATTATGCGACCATTGCGCCTATGGCTCCGCGCCCCTCGCCGCAGACCGAACGGGTCGTCAACCTGTTCGAGCAGCTAGCAGGTGATGAGAGCCGGGGAATGACGTTGGCCGAGGTGTCACGCCACTTGAGCGTGCATAAGTCCAGCTGCCACTCGATGCTTTCTGAATTGCTCCGAGCCGGCTGGCTGCTGCGCGATCCGGTTCGCAAGACCTACCACCTCGGTCCCGCGCTGGTCCGCCTTGGCCGGGAAGCGGCGGATCGCTATCCGGCCTTGGTGTTGGCCCGGTCCGCGATGGCCGAACTGTCGGCCGCGACAGGCGCGCACTGCGTTGCCTTCTCGGTGAGCGATGACTACTCCACCGTCGTCGATCAGGTCCGAAGTCATCACGGCGGCGGTCATCCGATGCCCATCGGCACTCAGTTTCCGCATCGGCCGCCGTATGGGGCGTCGACCGCTGCTTGGGCCGGGCAAGAGGCTCGCGAGCGCTGGCTGGCCGCGCTGCCTGAGAACGTTCGCGATCGCTATCGCGAGGCCATCGCGACCGCGCAGCAGCGTGGCTACGCGGTCGGTCTTCATCTCCTGCCCGATCTGCGTCTGCAAGAACTGGCGCTGATCGTGCGTAGCGCCGAGGTACGTTCCACCCGGCTGAGCCAGCTGGCGCAGGCGTTGACCGACGAACTCATCCACCAAGAGGAGTGGTTCCCGATCAGCCTGGACCCAGACCGCACCTACGAGGTGAGCCACATCGACTCGCCGATTCTGGGGCCGGAGTCCCGCATCGCGCTGATGCTCAGCCTGGTTCCCAGCGCCGAGCCGATGACCGGCGCGGCAGTCACCCGTTTGGGGGTACAGCTCGCTTCTGCGACCGGCGATCTAAGTGCGGCCTTGGTCAAACATTCCCTCAATACGGTATCTGCACTCTAGCTGCAATGCTGCTATTATGCATGCATGGTTGCGGTGACGGTTCGAGGCGTCCCCGCCGACGTGCGGGACGAGTTGGCGGCACGTGCGGCACGCGCGGGGAAATCGTTGCAGGAGTACCTGCGTGCCCTGTTGCTGGACGCCGCGGCCAAGCCGACTGTCGACGAAGTCTTGGCTCGCGCGCGTACCCGGGTGACCTCGACCGGTGTGCGCGTCGACGTGGCGGCAACGTTGGCGGCACGTGACGCCGATCGACAGTGAGCACCCACCTGGTGTGTGACGCCTCCACGGTGGTGAGCGCACTGCTCGACGCGGGAGATGCCGGGACATGGGCCGCGTCCCTGTTGGCTGGAGCCGACCTCTCCGCTCCGGCGCTCATGCCGTTTGAGTGCGCCAACATCATTCGCCGCCACGAACTTAGCGGCCTGGTGAGCGCCGACCAGGCGGCGCAAGCCCACACCGATCTCCTGGACCTATCGGTCGACCTGTGGCCCTATGAGGTATTGGCGGGACGCGTGTGGGAATTGCGGCTCAACATGACGAGTTACGACGCGGCCTACGTGGCGTTGGCCGAAGTGCTTGCGGTTCCCCTCGTCACACTCGATGAACGCATCAGAAGAGCGCCGAGCATCGGGTGCGAAGTGGAAACTCCTCTGACGTAATCAATTACACTCCAGCCACTTCGGAGGGAGCGTCAAGGATCAGCCGAAGTAGGTGTAAAGCATCAGCCGAAACACTGTCAGCCATCAACCGACATAGAAACGTCAAGCATCAGCCGAGGTAATACAGGAAACGAGTGGGGCGGGCGGGGCTCGAACCCGCGACCAACGGATTATGAGTCCGCGGCTCTAACCAACTGAGCTACCGCCCCGTGTGCAATTCGACTGTTCAGGGTAGCGCTCGGAGTGCGGCGATGGGCGCTGGCCTAGCTGCGCGACACACTCCGGTAGCGCTGCGCGCTGCCAGGCTCTACTGCGCGCCTTTCCTCTAACTGGGCCACACACCGAAACGCCAAGTCCACCGATCGATAGCAGTGATGCGCGATCAAGCCCAAATGCTTCAACTGCTCATCCGTCATCGCGTCCGGCCGGGTGAAGTCCCGCACGTAAACGATGTCGGCTTCGGTGAGCTGATTGACCCACGGCAGGGCATCGACTTCGAAGTCGCCGATCGGTCTACGGCTCACTCCGGCAAAGCAATGTGGGATAAACCCTTGGCCACGTAGCTCTGCATCGACCTTCCCAAACGACGGTTGGTCTCGATAAAAGGTAATGAACGACACCTCGGTGTGAATCGCCACCGCCTCCGCGAGCTTCTGCTGACCGTGTTGGAACACCGACAGCTCAGTTCCTTGGATGTCGATCTTGAGCAGGTCGAGATGCTCGATCTCGGAGATATCGTCGAGACGTCGAGTCGCGATGGGAACCCGCTCGATCACTTCGCCGTGCGGTTGAAGACTCGGAAATAATCCCAGCGTCGTGGGGTCCGGTTCGAGTAGGCTCGTCATTCCCGTTGCGCGACAGACCTTTAACGTGTGCGACCTACCATCGCCCACCGCGCATGGCAGATACAGCTCGTTTGGGCCGCGTTTCATTAAGAGCGCCAAGAAGGCCTGTTGCTGCGGCTCGAAACCGGTCACATGACACAGGCCGGCCTTGAGCATCGGGAGGTAAGGCGGTTTACCGCCGTCGAGAGGATTGGCCCCGACATCGACGACGTGGGTGAGGCGCGACGGCGAGAGCACGTCCCGAAGGAACAACTGGGCGCCCGAGCCGTGCGGGTCGGCGTTACGCGCCCAGGCGCGGGTGGTCCGGAACGCCGGTGGCAACCGCTGCCCCATACGCGCGGGCCAACGTCTCGAGAACCTCTGGTGTCAAAGTGTGGTCGGCCTCGTGCTTGTCGAGCACCGCGATGATGGCCCCGAATAGAGACTCGGCAGCGTCGTGCTGCGCTTCCTTTGCTGTCGCCATGGCTTCCTGCTACCAACCTTGTAGTTGATGGGGTTATCCGAGTTGCAACCCGCGCGGCAGCAATGGTCGCACGGCCTAACTGTTTGACAGACAAACGTCAGGTGAACACCGTCTGACCGTCGACGTCGAGCAGATACTGTTCAGTGCCGCTTTGCACCCGCGGCGCATCTCCGCCCAGCGCCACCGCGATTTTATTGCTGGCATTGCGCATCACATCGAACGTCAACTCGACGGCCTCGGCATCGGAAAAGTGCGCTCGCACACCCGCCGCGACGCCGCGGTCGAGATGGCTTGGCGACCAGATCAACGCATCGACATACCGCAACGCCGCCTTCTGCCGATCGCTCAGCAGCGCCGAGGCTTCGAAATGCTCGATGTCGCCGTACAGCGTCTCCGACCCGCCCGCATCGAGCGCCGTCGTTTCGCGCAGCGACTTGCACAACCGGCAGTTGTGTTGCGCCGCGCCGCGCAGCCGGACCACCTCGGCCGTCAGCGCATCGAGTTCGCGCAGCCGCGCCACGGTCGGCAGAAACCCGTTGAACACCGCATCGGACGGGTCAGTGGCGTGATCCCAGGCGATGTGACCGTCTGCCCACCCCAGATACTGGCCGCCGGCCTCGAGCGCTTCCAGCCCCGCGCGCACTCGCGGGACGAAGTCGGCGATGTACATCTGCACGACGACGCCAAAAGTGCTGTCCCCCAAGGCAGACCACAATCGTGAGCGCTGCTCGGCGTCGATCATCGAGACGTCGACGCTGAACTGTTCGGCGAAGTCACTGACGACGGGGTCGGCGTCCGACGCATCAACCTCGGCAGGAAGCGCGGGCAATGAAAGCGTCTCGGCGCACACCCGCCGGATCAGAGCTGCAGCCCGGCCGTCGCCGGGCGACAACGCGACCAGCCGGGTCAGCTCGTCGTCACGCACCCTCGCATTATGTCGCCTGGCTGACCGACGACATATGAAAGTCGGGAATCCGCAGCGACGGCATCGCCGTGCGGGTGACCCAATCGCCCCACTCGCGCGGCAACGTTCGCTCGCTGACACCGACCTGGGTGGCCCGTCGCAGCAGGTCTAACGGGCTCTCGTTGAACCGGAAGTTGTTGACCGCCGCAGTGACCTCGCCGTCTTCGACCAAGTAGACGCCGTCGCGGGTGAGCCCCGTCAACAGCAGCGTGGTGGGATCGACCTCGCGGATGTACCACAGCGTGGTCAGCAACAGACCGCGCTCGGTCGCGGCGACCATGTCCGCCAACGTGTCGCCGCCCCCGGTCATCACCACGTTGTCGGCGGCAACCGCAACCGGAGCCGCGAACTCCGCAGCCGCGGCCCGCGGATAGGCCAGCGCGTTGATCACCCCGTCGCGGATCCAGTCCACCCGTTCGATATCCATTCCATTGTCGAACACCGACAGCGTCTCCGAGGAACTCGCGGTCGCCACGAACGGCGTGCAGTCCAAACCGGGCACGCTCGGATCGGAATACAACGTCAGCGGCAGATCGGTCAGCCGTTCCCCCACCCGAGTTCCGCCGTCGAGGGAGCACAACGCGGTGCGGCCCTCCTCGGCGCCGCGACCGGCCATCGACCAACCCAGGTAAACCATCATGTCGGCCACCGCCGACGGCGGCAGGATGGTCTCGTAGCGGCCCTCGGGCAGTTCGACGCTGCGCTCTGCCCAGCCCAACCGCGTCGAGAGGCGCTCGAGTAGCAAATCCGTTGGGACACCGGCGAAATCGGGCGTGCCCACCGCCACCCATGCGCTGGCGCCGTCACGTTTGCCGTTGATTTCCACCGTGCCGGTGGGCTGGGTGTAGCGGCGCCGCAATCCACCCGAGGTCGCCAGATACACCGTCTCCAGCGCATGCCGGGCAAAGCCGAACAACTGGTCGGTGCCCCAACGGAAGCCGCTACTCAACCCTCGCGCGACGTCGACGAACACCTCGGGGCCGGTGCCCGGCGTCGGAGCATCCCAGTCCGCGGGCGCACCGTTGCCGGCCACCAGCGGTGCGGCGTCGCG
>DAIODV010000275.1:0-5559 GCA_036746615.1 Mycobacterium sp. | reverse complement strand
TGGTGTCGCGGTCGGCGGAATGGCCACAAGCGCACGTGAACACCCGATCGGCCAGCGTCAAACCGCTATGGACGGCACCGCAGGCTGAGCAGAGCCGGCTTGACGGGTACCACCGATCAGCGATGAGTAGTTCGCCGCCGCGCCAGGCCTGTTTGTAACCGAGCAGCCGGCCGAATTCGGCCCACCCGGCGTCGGAGATCGCTTGGGCGAGACGGTGGTTGGCCAGCAGCCCCCATACGTTGAGGTTCTCGATAACGAGCCGGTCGTGGGACTTGACCAACGCGTTAGATACCTGGTGGTGAAAATGCCGACGAATGTTGGCGACGTGATAGTGGTGACGGGCCAGCTTAGCGACAATATTTTGGTGGTTACGGGATCCTTTCTCCTTGCGTGCCAATGATTTTGCCAGCCGTTGTTGCCGCTTCATCCCAGCAGCCAGCGGTTTGGCGGAATCGGTGACACGGGCAACCTCAGCGCCATTGGTGGTAGCCGCGACTACAAACGTTGACAAACCGCGGTCGAGACCAACCCACCCGCCATCATCGGCCGGGTCGCGCGACGGGTGGTGGTGGGCGGGGTGCAGGTCGGCGGCCTGGACGTTCAACGACACCCACCAGCGCCCCGCCCGGTAGCTGATAGTGGCGAACAAGATCTTGGCGCGATTCTTGGCGATCATGCGCCGCAACCTGCGCGTGTCGTCGTGCACGCCGATCTGGCCGATAACCGGGAAACTCACCGAACGCGGCCGATCCTTTTCCCCGACCCGAATCGCCGGCTTCCGGTCCTTGTTGCATTTGTTGCGCAGCCGAAACGAGGCCACGACATGAGTTTTCTTCTTGAACCGAGGGAAGCCGACTCTCCCGCCTGCGCGCGAGCCCGACCAGGCAGCCAGCGCCCGGCCGCAGTCTATGGCGGCTTCCTCGAACACTTGCTGACACACTTCGCCCCGCCATGGCAGACCGGTCACCACAATCTGAACTTCACCCGCCGTGTCGATTGTGAAAACTCGGCCAGCGTCTGCGGTTTTCTTCCAGGAGTTGAATGCGTTGATCAAATCAAACCCGCTCCACGGTAAATCGATGCCTGGATCGAATTTGCGTTGGGTAAGCGCGGATTTGACCATCGCCAGGCACTGATTGAATGCAAACCGGGACGCGCCTGCATGCCTGGCCAACACCTGGCACTCCTCGACGGTGGGGTCGAGGCAGAACTTGAACGTAGTGTGTCGGCTCATCTCACCGGTGAGCTTCCCACCACCCACCGACAACCGTTTGGAGCGAAGTTACACGGCAATAGCTCATCAGTGTTGGCCGCGGCCGCTGTCATCTCGGCGTTCGGTGAATCGCAAACTAGCAACGCTGCGGCGTTATGTAAGGCGATCGGGATCGATGATGCCCATGACTTGCTCGCGCAGTCCTTGGGTCGCGCCGTCCAACACGATCTCGCTTGCTCGCTTGACGACAAAATCGGGAACCGGTCCCGACGGTTCGACGGTGATGTCGAAGCGCACCCGTGTCTTGTCGACACCCACAGGTGTGAGGTTGTATTCGATGTGCTGGCCGCGCTGCCGGAAAGTCTTAGCCGCATCCCAGACCACCCAGTTGGGACCCCAGTGATATTCCAGAATCTCGTTGTCGACGAGCCCGAAAATTTTGATGGTGGCCTTCACATGATGGGGCCGGCCGTCGGCGTACCAGTCAAGAACCTCAACCCGCTTGTGTACCGGTGACCACTTCGCCAACGACCCGACGTCGGCCAGCGCCTCCAGAATCACGTCCGGCGGCGCGTCGATGACAATCTCTCGCGATGCTCGTACGGCCACTAACAACCAAGCTAGCAAGACCACGTGCTAACGAGCTGATTACCAGCCGATTTCGTCCAACGGTGTGGTTGCCGCCGGCGGCGGACCGACCGGCCCGGCCGAGGTGCGGGAAAACCGCGGCGCAGGCGCGGCCTGGTCGACGCCGTTGGTGTTGATCACCGTCGCTCTCGCGGTCAGGTGCGCATCGGCCGCGGCTTCACTCCACGTCAATACCGGAGTGACGCACGCGTCGGTGCCGGCGAATATCTCCGCCCACTCGTCGCGAGTCTTGCCGGCAAACCGTTCGGTGAAGACCTTGAACATCTGCGGATACGAACCGATGTCGAGCTGCCCCGGCACGTCGTCGGCGGACAACCCCAGTCCGGCGAGCAACTCGGCGAAGAACTGCGGCTCGATTGCGCCCACGGCCACGTACTTGCCGTCGGCGGTCTCATAGCAGCGATAGAACGGCGCTCCCCCGTCGAGCAGGAAAGCTTCCCGCTCGTCACGCAGCGCACCGGTCGACTTCATCGTCCACATCATCTGGGCGAGCACGCTGACGCCGTCGACCATCGCGGCGTCAATCACCTGACCGACGCCCGACCGCTCTCGCTCGTAGAGCGCGGCCACGATGCCCAGCAGCACGAACATCGAACCGCCGCCGAAATCAGCGACCAGATTCAGCGGCGGCAACGGCGGGCGGTCGCGGTAGCCCAACGCCGACAGCGCCCCGGTTTGGGATAGGTAGTTGATGTCGTGTCCGGCGGTGCTGGCGCGGGGGCCATCCTGTCCCCAGCCGGTGATGCGCGCGAAGATCAGCCGCGGATTGACCGCCGCGCAGTCGTCGGGGCCGATGCCGAGCCGCTCGCAGGTGCCGGGCCGGAAGCAATCGAGCAACACATCGGCCTTCGCGGCCAATTCCAGCAGCGCCTGCGGCTGGGTCTTCACGTCCAAGTCGACGATCCGCTTGCCGCGGTGCAGCAGGTCGCGATCCTCGGCGGGCATCGTCAGAACCGCTTTGTGGCGACCCGCTTCGCCCGGCTCCGCTGCGCTCGCGATCGCCACGCCCCCGGGCCGGCGCACCCGCACCACATCGGCACCCAAATCGGCGAGCACCATCCCCGCGTGCGGGCCGGGTCCGATTCCGCCAAGTTCGATGACGCGCACACCAGCCAGCGGCCCGGTCAAGCGTTGCCCTTCTTCACCTTGAGCACCCGCTGGCGCAAACCCTCGGTCCCTGTGTCGATCGTCCCTTTGACGGCACGTTTCAGGACGAAGCCGGGCAGCGGTACGACGGGGTCGACGCTGATCTCGAACTTGACCTTTGTGCAGTCCCCGTCGGGTGTCAATGTGTATGAGGCATCCTGCGACCGCTGTTGGCCAGAGCTGACCAACGTCCAACTCACTTTGTTCTCGGTCCACGTGTAGGCCACGACTTGCTCGTCGGTGATCCCGGCCGCCTTCACCTTCATCTTGACCTTGCTGGGTCGTCCGTCGTCGTGTCTCTCCAGGACTTCACAGCTCTGGTGCGGCGGCGACCATTCGGTCAGCGACTCCAGATCGGCGATGACGTCCAGGATTTCCTGGGGGCTTGCCTCGATGACGATGTCACGGGTTTCGTTGATGGCCATGTCCGGACGATAGCGAGGCGGCGCCGCACGGAGGGCGTTTTCCACCGCAGACGCGTACCGTCGTCGTCGTGACTGTTACTAGCGACTACAACTACACCGTTGGTGACTATCTACTCGACCGCCTGGTAGAACTCGGGGTTACCGAGGTCTTCGGGGTCCCCGGTGACTACAACCTCGAGTTCCTCGACCACGTCGTCGCCCATCCCGCCATCCGGTGGGTCGGCAACGCCAACGAACTCAATGCCGGCTATGCGGCAGACGGCTACGGTCGCCTACGCGGAATGTCCGCAGTAGTAACCACATTCGGCGTGGGCGAGCTTTCGGCAGCCAACGCGATCGCGGGCAGTTACGCGGAGCACGTGCCGGTGGTACACATCGTCGGAGGGCCCTCGAAAGACGCCCAGGGCACGCGCCGGGCTCTGCATCATTCGCTGGGTGACGGCGATTTCGAACACTTTTTCCGGATCAGCCGGGAAATCACCTGTGCCCAAGCCAATCTCATGCCGGCGACGGCAACCAGGGAGATCGACCGCGTGCTCTCTGAGGTGCGAGAGCAGCGGCGGCCCGGGTATCTGCTGTTGCCAACCGACGTGGCGCGCTTCGAAACGGAGCGGCCTACCGCACCGTTGCCACGCTATACCGGTGGTACCAGTCCACGGGCGCTTGCGTTATTCACCGAGGCCGCAAGCGAACTCATCGCCGACCATCAGCTGACCGTGCTGGCTGATCTGCTGGTCCATCGGTTGAATGCCGTCGAGCAACTTGAGGCGCTGTTGGCCGCCGATGTGGTTCCGCACGCAACGCTGATGTGGGGCAAGAGCCTGGTCGACGAGAGCGCGCCGACCTTCCTGGGCATCTATGCCGGGGCGGCCAGCGCTGAGCCCGTGCGCCAGGCGATCGAAGAGGCACCGGTACTGGTAACCGCGGGAGTCGTGTTCACCGACATGGTCAGCGGATTTTTCAGTCAGCGCATCGATCCGCTCAAGACCATCGACGTCGGGGTGCAGCAGAGCACCGTCGGCAATCAGGTGTTCGCGCCTCTGGAGATGCAATCAGCACTCGACGCGCTGACCTCAATCCTCGCTCGGCGCGGGATCACCTCGCCGCCGGTCGCGTCGACGTCCGACGACGTGTCGGTGGTTTTCCCGGATCGCCACGAGCCGCTTAGCCAAAAAGTGTTGTGGGACAGGTTTTGTCACGCGCTCACACCCGGCAATGTGGTGCTGGCGGACCAGGGCACCTCGTTCTACGGCATGGCCACTCACCGGCTTCCCCGCGGTGTAACATTCATCGGCCAACCGCTATGGGGTTCGATCGGCTACACACTGCCCGCCACGCTCGGTGCGGGGCTGGCGCATCGGGATCGCAGGCCAGTGTTGCTGATCGGTGACGGCGCGGCGCAGCTGACCGTCCAGGAGCTTGGCGTGTTCTCGCGGGAAGGACTGTCGCCGGTCATTGTGGTGGTCAACAACGACGGCTACACCGTCGAGCGGTTGATCCATGGAAAAGACGAGCCGTACAACGACATTGTCAGCTGGAGTTGGGCGGAGGTTCCCAACGCGCTCGGCGTGACCAATCACCTGACGTTTCGGGCCGAAACCTACGGCGAGCTCGACGACGCCTTTGTCGCGGCAGCCGATCACCGAGACCGGATGGTGCTTATCGAGGCGGTGGTGCCGCGGCTGGATGCCCCGGATCTGTTGACCGATCTGGCTCAACCGACTTCTGCGGATGGCAGCCCGCGGCGATGAGCGAGCGCAGCGTGCGCCGGCAGCGACCACAGTCGGCGCCGGCGCCGCAGGACGCCGCGATCTGATTGGTCGTCGATGCGCCGTCGGCAATCGCGTCGGCCACCGCTTGGCTGGTGATGCCGTTACACAGGCAGACGAACATCACCCGTCGATCCGGATCATGTCGAGGAACTTGCCGACAAACACCGGCGGGTAGGCACCTCTCCCAGCCCCGTCTATCCACGGGGCGGCGGGGTCGGGATGATCAATCCAGCGCCGCGCATGGTCCTCGTCGTCGAGCTCTTGCATGATCATCACCTCGTGCCCGTCGTCGAATGCCCGGAAAATCCAGGTCTTTCGGACACCGGCCGCGGCGAACCTCTTCTGCCCTGCACGC
>DAIODV010000274.1:1432-5560 GCA_036746615.1 Mycobacterium sp. | reverse complement strand
CTGCCGCGCCGCCATCGCCGATGCCGCCGCGCTGGTGAGCACCGTCGCCGCCAACGCCACCGGTATCGCGTAGCCGGGCAACCAGTACTCAATGCGAGCTTCGAGACCTTGGGTGATCGCCGGAGGCAAACGGCCAATCGCGATGCGGCCCATGACGATTCCGATGGCCGAGCCGATCGCCCCGCCGATCACTCCGAGGATTGCAGCTTCGGCGAGCAGGTCGCGGACGATGGTGACCCGTCGGCCGCCGATCGCGCGCAGCATCGAGATGACCGGCCGGCGCTGGGTGATCGCCATTGTCATCGTGGTGTAGATCAGGAAAGCGCCGACCACCAATGCGACTCCCGCACCCATCAACGCCATGTAGTTCATCAGCTTGACGCCGTCGCCGGCCCGGGTTGCCCGCATACTCGGATCGGCGACGATTGCCCGGCCCTTGACGGCGGCGGTGACCGCGCTACGTACCGCTGCGAGGTTGGCGCCGGACTTCATCGTGATCAGTATCGAGTCGAGTTGACCTTTGCGGCCGGTTATATTCTGCGCCAAGGCAAGTGGGGCAAGAACGTAGTGCCCCGAATTGAGGTTCGCAAGCTCCTTGCCGGTGAGCACTTCGGTGACTGTGACCGAAGCCGAGCTCAGCTTGAATGTGTCGCCTTTGTGGTGGCCGACACCGGGCCCGACCTGGACCCCATTGGGGTTGGCGGACAAGGCCTTTAATGGTTTGCTGACGGCGTCTTTCAAGGCGCCGCCCAATGCAGCGCTGCTTTTGTCTGCCCCGAACAGCAGAACGGGACCGGATGCCGTCGGCGCTGAAGTCCGGATCATCGGGGCAGCGGTCGCGACGCCGGGGACGGCAGCCACGTCGGCCGTGATCGTGTCCGGAAATCCCGCGTCGGTAATACCCGACACCTCGAGCGCGGCGATGCCCGCGATGCCATCGGCCAGCCGGTTGACCGATCCCGTGATCGATCCGAAGATTCCGAATACCGCGACGAGATACATTGCGGAGACCGCCATTACGGCGACTGAAGCGGTGGTACGCCGACGGTGCACAACGAGTTCGCGGAGGCTGAACACACGTAGCCGGCTCGCCGTAGCGGCGATCGCCGAGCCCGGTTTCATCCCGGCACCGCCGACAACTCGTCAGAGCCGACCCGTCCGTCTTGAAGGGTGATCACCCGATCTGTCGTCGCCGCAGCACTGGAGTTGTGGGTCACCATCACCACCAACCGGCTGTCGCCCTCCTCGTGCGCCACCTCGCCAAGAAGCGCCAAGATCGAAGCGCCCGTTGCGGAGTCGAGGTTGCCGGTCGGCTCGTCGGCGAGAATCAGCGCGGGATCCATCATCAGCGCCCGCGCGACCGCGACCCGCTGCATCTGACCGCCGGACAATTCCGCGGGCCGGTGCTGGGTGCGATTGCCGAGCCCAACCCGGTCCAACAGCCGAACCGCATCCGACTTGACCTTGCCCAGCCGGACACCGTCAAGCAGCTTTGGGACCGCAACGTTTTCCCACGCCGACAATGTCGGCAGCAGGTTGAAGAACTGAAAGACGAATCCCACGCGATGATGTCGAAATTCCGACTGCTGTTCGTCGCTGAGGTGGCCAATCTCGTCGCCGTCGAATTTGATCGATCCGGAATCTGGTGAATCCAGTGCGCCGAGCAGGTGCAGCAATGTGCTCTTGCCCGCCCCCGACGGCCCGACGATCGACACAAACTGTCCGCCGCCGAAGCTCAGGCTGATCTCGTCGAGCGCGCGCACGGTCTGACCGCCGACCCGGTATTCGCGCACCACGTCGCGAAGTTCAATCGTCAGCTCGTGCCTTGGAATATCGCAGGTATCGAGTCGTTCGATCATGGTCCTCCCGCGAAACCGCAGCACTCAGCGGGCCGCGGCGAGCTCGACGCGACCGACTTGAATGCCCATGCGAACATCATGCCGCAAAGGCCCTGGTAAGAGATACAACGAGCCTGAACCTCAAACGGTTCAACCGAATCGGCAAACAAATTGCGCTCATAACGGCAGTGCCCACAGATTTGCAGCAGGTGTATAGTACGAAACACATTACTGGCGAAATCTATGCGTTTGCAACGTTTTTGACTGGAGCTCGCATACGAAGGAGGCCGATTCGATGTCGCTGCCCGCGCTTGAAGATATTGTCGCCCACACCGGCAGCACCGACGCGATCGAGGGAGTAACCCGGATCGAAACCAGCCCGCGGGAGAAGGCCACTCCGATCATCATGGAGATGATGCATTCGGTGTACCCCCACGATGAGGTATTCGGCCAGTACTGCACGGTCAACGACTACATCGACTGCCCGCCGGATGAGCTGTTCGCGTACATGGCCGATACCCGCTGTTTGGAAGAGTGGACCTACAGTCTGCGCGGGTTCACCGAAACCGATGAGCCAGGACTATGGCAGGCCTATGACCGGCTGGGGTCGGACACCAAGATCTATGTCCGCACGGTGGCCGGCGAGGACGGCCGGACCGTGGACTACCACTGTGCGTGGGACCAGGGCAAGCATCTGTGGATGATCTACCTGATGCGTGTCATCGACGCGCAACCAGTACTGGACAAGCCCGGCTCCGTGGTGCTGTGGACTAACTGCCACCATCCGTTCTACGACAAGAACCCCTATCCCGACGCTGCTCCCCCGGAGCGCCCGGTCTGGGTCGGCGACTTCTGGGACATGTTTGGTGCGGGCCATCTGCTGGAGATGAAAAACCTCAAAGCAATTGCCGAATACCGCCACCACAACGGTCTTCCCGTAACACCCGACTGGATGCGAGAAGCCGAAACATCGCTAGGCTAAACGGATTTCAGTCCAGTCAGATAGCGCTGGGCCAACTCCTGATAGGCCCCTGGGTTCACATTCACCCACATTTCGGCGCCGGTGCCCGCAATTGGACCCTTCACCGTGGCCGGCACCCCGACCACCAGCACCTCATCGGGAATCTTGGTGCCGCCGACCACCAGTGCACCGGCCGCGACCATGCTGCGCGAACCGATCACCGCGCCGTCGAGAACGGTGGCGTGGTTGGCGATTAGCGCCTCGGCCCCGACATGCGCCCCGTGGATGAGGCACATGTGGGCCACCGTTGCGCCAGGGCCGATGTCGACGGGGATCCCGGGCGGCGCATGCAACACCGAGCCGTCCTGCACGTTGGCCCCCTCACGCACGATGACCGGCGCATAGTCGGCGCGCAAAACGGTGTTGAACCACACCGACGCCCCGGCCTCGATCGTGACGTCGCCGATCAAGGTCGCGGTTGGCGCGACGAAGGCACTCGGATCGATCTTGGGCGACCGCCCTTCGAACGAAAACAACGGCATCGTTCACATATACCCCAGCCTGGGCACCCGGCAGGTATCAGACCAGCTTCATTGCGCGATCCCGTAGGAAAACTGTAACGTGTTCTAGTTAGAAGCTCACGAACTTGGAGGCGTCATGGCCACCGACACTGCCGGTATTCGCGAGATCGACGCCGGCACCCTGCCCGACCGCTTTGCACGCGGTTGGCATTGCCTTGGCCCGGTCAAGGACTACCTGGACGGCGAACCCCACGGGGTCGAGGCGTTCGGCACGCACCTTGTCGTGTTCGCCGACTCGCACGGCGACGTGCACGTCCTGGACGGTTACTGCCGCCACATGGGCGGCAACTTGGCGCAAGGCACCATCAAGGGCGACGAGGTCGCGTGCCCGTTCCACGACTGGCGCTGGGGCGGCGACGGCAAATGCAAGCTGGTGCCCTACGCCAAACGCACGCCGAAGACAGCACGCACCCGGTCGTGGGCCACCGATGTTCGCGGTGGTCTGCTGTTCGTCTGGCATGACCACGAAAAAAATCCGCCGGACCCGGCCGTGCGCATCCCTGACATCCCGGAAGCCCACAGCGACGAGTGGACCGAGTGGCGGTGGAACTCGATTCTGATCGAAGGGTCGAACTGTCGCGACATCATCGACAACGTCACCGACATGGCGCACTTCTTCTACATCCATTTGGGGTTGCCGACCTACTTCAAGAACGTCTTCGAGGGTCATATCGCGTCGCAGTATCTGCACAACGTCGGTCGTCCCGACGTCGATGATCTCGGTACGTCTTACGGTGAGGCGCACCTG
>DAIODV010000274.1:0-1422 GCA_036746615.1 Mycobacterium sp. | reverse complement strand
GGATTCGGAGGCGTCCTACTTCGGCCCTTCATTCATGATCAACTGGCTGCACAACAAGTACGGTGACTACAAGGCCGAGTCGATCCTGATCAATTGCCATTACCCGGTAACCCAGGATTCGTTCGTGCTGCAATGGGGGGTGATCGTCGAAAAGCCCAAGGGCATGGACGAGGCGATGACCGAAAAGCTGTCCAGAGTCTTCACCGAGGGTGTCAGCAAGGGCTTCTTGCAGGATGTCGAGATCTGGAAATACAAGAGCCGCATCGAAAATCCGCTGCTGGTCGAGGAGGACGGCGCCGTCTACCAGATGCGACGGTGGTATCAGCAGTTCTACGTCGACGCCGCCGATGTCACACCGGACATGACCGACCGCTTCGAGATCGAGGTCGACACCACCATCGCCAACGAGAAGTGGCATGTCGAAGTCGAGGAGAACTTGCAGCGGCAGGCCGACGAGAAGGCGGAACAGGCTGCGACATGAACCCGCGCGAAGAGCCGCCCGACGTCGATCGGCTGGCTCGGTCGATGCTGATGCTTCATGGTGATCACGACAGCCATGACGAGCCGGCAGCGGCTGCTCGTGGGATGCGCGGTGAGTCTTGGTCTAAGGCACCGTCTTTCGCCGACGACCCGAAACGCGCCGCCGCACTACGCGAGGCCACTCGGGCCGATCGCGCCCGTTACCTGACGTCGGGTCTGCAGCCGGTGGACTGCCGGTTCTGTCATGCCACGGTCAACGTCAAACGGTTAGGACCGGGGCACACCGCGGTGCAATGGAACAGCGAAGCGTCGCAACGGTGCGCCTATTTCGCCGAACTACGCGCTTCCGGTGAGCACAGCGCACGCAGCCGGGCTTGCCCAAGACTGGCTGACAGCATCGAACACGCCGTTGCCGAAGGCTGTTTGGAACCGGAGTCCACCGCCCCGCCCGACGGGTGACCGAGCATCTTCCTCGCGCGAGCAGACGCAGAATCGCACGTTCGGCGCCGAAATTTTGCGATTCTCCGTCTGCTCGCGAATGGACTAGAGCCCGACGGACGATGCGGTTCGCCGAGCGAACCGCTGAGGAGTCGGGTAATCGAGCACAGTCAGAGCCCGGCGAAGCGCTCCTTGACTTCTTCGGCGGTCAGCCCGTAGTCCGCCAGCGAGTACGTGTGCTTAGGCGCACGTGGGCCCGATTGGCTTTCGGCATGGCTCTTTTCCATCGCCTGCCGGGCCTCATCGGTCAGCGGGATCTCGAAGTGACGATAGATATCGGCCACCGTGCCGATCGGATCGGCGATCAGTTCGCGGTAATCGACGTCGTAGAACTGAGCCGGATCATATTTCGCGCGTGCAGTGTTGAACCGCTCCAGACCACGCGACCAGGTTTCCATTGAGTCAGCGCCGATTTGAGCGCCGACGTAGGTCGTCGACCATCCC
>DAIODV010000273.1:4017-5582 GCA_036746615.1 Mycobacterium sp. | reverse complement strand
GATGGGGCTGACCCAGCATCGGCATGCCGTGCCGATGATCGCCGAGATCACCAACGTGTTGTTGATGCGCGGCATGATCGGCAAGCCCGGTGCCGGATTATGCCCGGTGCGTGGGCATTCCAACGTGCAGGGCGACCGCACGATGGGCATCTGGGAGCAGATGCCGGAGAGTTTTCTCGCGGCGCTGGACGCCCGGTTCGGCATCGTCAGTCCTCGCGAGCACGGCTTGGACACCGTCGATGCCATCCGCGCGATGCGCGACGGACGGGCGCGAGTGTTCATGGGCATGGGCGGCAACTTCGCGGCGGCCACGCCCGACACGGCGATCACCGAGGCCGCGCTGCGCAGTTGCTCGCTCACGGTGCAGGTGTCGACGAAGCTCAACCGCAGCCACCTGGTCCACGGGTCGACGGCGTTGATTCTGCCGTCGCTGGGCCGCACCGACCGTGATATTCAGTCAGGGCGCAAACAGCAAGTGTCGGTGGAAGATTCGATGTCGATGGTGCATTTGTCGCGGGGCAGCCTGCATCCGCCCAGCGACGAGGTGCGCAGCGAGGTGGCGATCATCAGCCAGCTGGCCCGCGTGCTGCTCGGGGATGAGCACCCGGTGCCATGGGAGCAATTCGTCGCCGACTACGACACCATCCGCGACGCGATCGCCGCGGTGGTGCCCGGCTGCGACGACTACAACACGCGAGTACGAGCCCCCGACGGGTTTCAGCTGCCGCACCCGCCGCGGGATTCCCGCGAATTCCCAACGGACAGCGGCAAAGCCAACTTTGCGATCAACCCGTTGCAGTGGGTGCCGGTGCCGCCAGGGCGTCTGGTGCTTCAGACTCTGCGCAGCCACGACCAGTACAACACCACTATTTACGGCCTCGACGACCGCTCCCGCGGCGTCGAGGGCGGCCGCCGGGTGGTGTTCGTCAATCCCGCGGACATCGAGGCGTTCGGCGTGAAGGCCGGTGACCGGGTCGACCTGGTGTCGGAGTTCACCGACGCCGATGGACGCTGCCAGGAGCGCCGCGCGAAGGATTTTATGGTGGTCGAATACGCCACCCCGGTGGGCAACGCGGCGGCCTACTATCCGGAGACCAACGCGCTGGTGGCGCTCGATCATGTTGCGGATAAGTCGAATACGCCGGTGTCGAAGGCGATCGTGATCAGGCTGGAGCCGGCATGGGCAGGGTGACGGCACGTCGGAGGGTGCACCACCTCAACGCCGGCGACGCTACCGACCGACCCGACACCCTGGTCGTCGAGGAGCCGCTGGAAATTCGGGTCAATGGGCGTCCGATCACAGTCACGATGCGCACCCCTGGCGCCGATGTCGAACTGGCGCAAGGCTTTTTGTTGACCGAGGGGTTCATCGCGTGCCGTGACGACGTGCGCACTGTCCAGTATTGCCGCGGCGCCAGCGAGGACGGGCGCAACACCTACAACGTGCTCGATGTGACTCTGGCCGAGGGTGTTTCGCTGC
This sequence comes from Mycobacterium sp., assembly GCA_036746615.1. GTDB lineage: Bacteria > Actinomycetota > Actinomycetes > Mycobacteriales > Mycobacteriaceae > Mycobacterium. The sequence goes on along the minus strand of DAIODV010000273.1, from coordinate 4,102 downwards.
CTGAGGTCGATGTGACCCGCAACTTCTATACGACCTCGTCTTGTGGCGTGTGCGGCAAGGCGTCACTGGAGGCGGTTGAATTTAC
>DAIODV010000273.1:0-4007 GCA_036746615.1 Mycobacterium sp. | reverse complement strand
GGAATTGGGTAAGGAAGCGCACGCCGCCGGTCTTGGCGACCTGTACGTCGAGGATGTTGCCCGACCACGTGGCGGATCGCTGCCGGGCGGGCATGTCGGGCATCAGCTGGGCCTGGATGCTGATATCGGCCTCGATGTGTCGCCGAAGCGTGCGCTGAGCGCGACCGAGCGAGAGGCGGTTGAATTGCCCAGCCGCTATTGCCCCGGCGATGACCCGTCGGTGGTCAGCGCCGCCACGCTCTCGGCGATGCCAGATCGGTTGCGTGACGCGCAGAAAGTCTTCGCTACGACCGGCGGACTGCACGGCGCCGCCCTGTTCAGCACCGATGGCGAGATCTTGGCCGTCCGCGAGGACATCGGCCGGCACAACGCCGTCGACAAAGTGTTGGGCTGGGCACTGGAAAGCAACCGGATTCCATTGAGCGGCACCGTGTTACTGGTCAGCGGCCGGGTGTCGTTTGAGATCACCCAGAAGGCGGTGATGGCCGGCGTTCCCGTGCTGGCCGCGGTCTCGGCGCCGTCGTCGCTGGCGGTGGACTTGGCCAGCCAGTCCGGGCTGACCCTGGTCGCGTTCCTGCGCGGTGAGTCGATGAATGTCTACACCCGGCCCGACCGCCTGGTGCCTGGCTAGCCCGGTTTGACCAAAGTGAACTGGGCGACGTCGGTGTAGCCGGTGCGGAACAGCTCCGCGCAGCCGGTCAGGTATTTCATGTAGCGCTCGTAGACCTCGTCGGACTGGATCGCGATGGCCTCGTCTTTGCGCGCCTCGAGCGCCTCGGCCCAGATGTCCAACGTGCGCGCGTAGTGCAGGCGCAGCGGCTGCAACTTGGCGAGCGTAAAGCCCGCCGCGGTTGCGTGCTTCTCGACAGCAGAGGCCTGCGGCAGATCCCCGCCGGGGAAGATCTCCTCCATGATGAACTTGGAGAACCGGATCAGCCTCATCGTCAGCGGCAGCTCACGAGCGGCGAAATCCGCGTCTTCGGGCTTGATGATGGTGTGCAACATCATCACGCCGCCGGCCGGCAGGACCGTGTACGCCATTTTGAAGAAATCGTTGTATCTGTCGCGGCCGAAGTGCTCGAATGCGCCGATCGAGACGATCCGATCCACCGGCTCGTGGAATTGCTCCCAGCCTTCCAGCAGGACCTGCTTGGAGCGGGGGCTGTCCAGCGCGTCCAATGTCTTCTGTGCATACGCGGCCTGGTTCTTGCTCAGCGTGAGCCCGATCACGTTGACGTCGTAGCGCTCGATGGCGCGCCGCAAGGTGGCGCCCCAGCCGCAGCCGATGTCGAGCAGGGTCATCCCCGGCTCTAGGCCGAGCTTGCCCAGCGACAGGTCGATCTTGGCCAGCTGGGCTTCTTCCAGCGTCATGTCGTCCCGCTCGAAGTACGCGCAGCTGTACGTCTGGCTGGGGTCCAGAAATAGCTGATAGAACTCGTCGGAGAGGTCGTAGTGCGACTGGACGTCGTCAAAGTGCGGCGTCAGATTACTGCTCATGGGTATTACTGTCCCCCTAAAAGGTCCCGGCTGACACTAGGCGCCGCCGCGAATGGATGCAATTGCTGCAATCGTCGCCTCCGGGTCGGCGTCCGGGCTGGTCGACTCGCCCAACATTGTCACGATGCTGGTGATGATCGGGTTCGCCTCGGCGTCTGTGACCTCGCTGCGGATCTCGGCGATCACCGTGCCGTGGGACTCGATGACCGAATCCAAATAGGTATCGAAGTACAGCCGGTCACCGGCCTTGATCGGCCGGTGGAATAGGAACTTTTGGTCGCGGTGCAGCACGCGAGCGAGGTTGATCGGGATGTCGAACTTGGTGAAGACGTCCAGTTGCACACGTCGTCCGGCGACCGCCAGGAAGGTCAGCGACGCCAGGGTGCTGTCGTAACCAGCCTCGGCGGCCGACTCCTCGGAGTAATGCGACGGGTGCTCGTCCTTGACGGCCTGGGCAAACTCACGGACTTTTTCGCGTCCGACGTCGAAGTAGTCGGGGTACCGGTAGTGCGTTCCGATGAGGTCTTGGGCGCCTTCGGGAACTGACATGCGCTGGTTCTCCAGTCTGATGGGGCTCAGCGGCGCAGCTTATCAGCGTGATTGCCGTCGAGAAGCCACCGCGGCCAGTGCCCCGCCCGCTGCGCCGAGGGCCAGAGCCGACGGCACGCCGATCCGAGCGGCCTTGCGCGCTGTCCGGAAGTCGCGGATCTCCCAGCCCCGTTTGCGAGCAAGATCACGCAAATGGCTGTCGGGGTTGATCGCGACGGCCGTCCCGACGAGGGAGAGCATCGGGACGTCGTTGTAGCTGTCGGAGTAGGCGGTGCAGCGCTTGAGGTTGAGCCCCTCGCGGATGGCCAGCGACCGCACCGCGTGCGCCTTGCCTGGGCCGTGCAGGATCTCGCCGACCAGCCTGCCGGTAAAGACGCCGTCGACCGATTCGGCGACGGTGCCCAGCGCGCCGGTCAGGCCGAGCCGGCGGGCGATGGTGATGGCGAGTTCATACGGCGTGGCCGTGACGAGCCAGACCTGCTGGCCGGCGTCAAGGTGCATCTGGGCCAGATCGCGCGTGCCCGCCCAGATCTTGTCGGCGATGATTTCGTCGAAGACCTCTTCGCCGAGTCTTTCCAGTTCTTCGGTGCGCCGGCCTTCGATGAAGGCCAGCGCTTTGCGGCGGCCCGCGGCGACGTCGTCGCTGTTCTCCCGGCCGATGAGCTGAAACTTGGCCTGCGCGTAGATGAATCCGATCACGTCGCGGTAGGTGAAGTACTTCCGCGCGGCCAAGCCGCGGCCGAAATGCAGCAGCGACGAGCCCTGCACCAGAGTGTTGTCCACGTCGAAGAACGCTGCTGCGGTCAGGTCGACCGGCGGTTGCTCTGGCCCGGGGGTCTCGTCGGTTTGGACGTCGACCAGCGCGCGGTCGGCGCTGGCGTTAGCGGCCAGGTCCTCCAGTCCCAGCTCGGCCGGACTGGAACCTGCGTTGGGGCCGGGTTCTACAGTGCCCGGGCCGCCGGGGTCACTCACGGTTCAACAGTATCCGGCCTTGCCGCGCTGGGCTGTTCGGCGGAGGCGGTGTTGTCAGGGAGGGGGTAAGGGACCTGCTGCGTTCAGCGACAACGGGGTGCGCTCTCTGCTGTCGTGTATCCAGTTACTCCTTGGGCGCGCCCCAATATTTGATTGCGTTTGCATTCTCGAGCTCGGTAAGAGCCGTGCAAGACGCAGTAGCCAAAGAGTTAGAAAAGAGTTCCTCAATGCGGCTAAGGTTATTGCGGATCCACATCAATGCTTCGCTGGGCGACACCGGGTTTCTCTCGTCGTAGCTATCGAGATATTGCCGAATTATCGAAAGGCGGAACCAATTCTCCGGTGCAATCAGCTTAGTTGGCGCGATATCAATACGAATCTGTCCGCGATCGTTAGTAATCTGCCAACTAAGTATGGGTCCTGTCGTTGTTAAGGAGGCGTTGATTGTTGCACTGCTATCGGTGGTCGAGTCGGTAATACGATAATGCGGATCTAGATAAAGGAAATCGAAATAATTCAAGAAGAATTCCAGCAATGCTCTCATCGCGGTCCTCCTGCGGTCGGTGGAACCAAACTGTTTGTGCCTGTCGGCCGGTAGCCGTGTGACTCGAGGTATCGAAGTTCTGCGCCAGTGAAGCTGTTGGGATCAATCTTTCCCAAAGGTACCGACAGCGTGATCGTGTCGTGGTTTGCGATTGCGATGTCGAGCACGTGCTGATTTGCGGCCAGTCGCTCTGTCGGGGTGGCCGCATTCCACGCGTCGCCGATGTCGAAGTAACTCGCTCCGTGATCCTCTGCCACTTTGATGTACGACGGGCCGCCTCCTGGAGGGTTAAATGGACCAAGCACGGTTTCGCCGCTGCCCGTGAGGTGCTGTTCGGACAGTGCCCGCAGCTCCGTAGTCATGTGATCTAGCGGATTGTCCAAATTGAACTCCGGACGGCCAGCCTCTGGGAGACCCTGAGGCGAATCGTCAGCTGGCGTGTGTG
>DAIODV010000272.1:0-5597 GCA_036746615.1 Mycobacterium sp. | reverse complement strand
CGCCGCAGCTTGACAAACGCATTAGAGAGCGTTGGGCGCTGCTGCGGGGGTCGTCGGCGCCTTCGGGGGCGGCCAGTTTCGCCAAGACCGCATCGAAGTTCGCGCGGGCTTCGGGGGTGAGATATCCGTTGATGGGGGACATGCCATCTGAGCCTTGGTTGCCGATGCTGATGCCGCGCCGCCGTGCCCGGTCGTTGTCGGTGAAGTCGCCGTCGGGGTTGAGGTAGTCGGTGAGTTTGTCCGCCAGCTTGGAAAGCTCGTCGGGGCGGTGCAGGCCGGCGAGGCGGGCAAGTTGGGCTTCGGCGTGGATGCGGGTGTCGAGATCGACGGCGTCGGGCAGTCGCCGGTAGAAGCTGCGGATCACCGCCACATGGGCGGCACCGATGCTGCCGTCGCGTTGGGCGGCGGCGGTGGCCGGCAACAGCGGCGGCAGGACTTCGCCGGTCAGCGCTGTGCGTTCGCCGAGATCGGCCGCGTCGTGGATGCGCCGCGACGCGTCGCCGCGGCTAATGCGCAGCCGATCGGCCAACGCAGACGCCAGTGTGCCGCCCAACTCGTCGTTGGTGGCCTGGGCGGCGAGCTGGTTGATCAGCGGGTGTTCGACGGCGGGCAGCTGGCGGCGAAACTGCTCGCAGCGCTCGAGCATCGCCAACCGCTCGGGGGTGGTCAGCGTGTCGAAGGACAACCCCATCGCCCGGTCCAAGTCAGCCTTGAGCGCGTCGAATACCTCGACGATCTCCTCACGGCTACTCGAACGCATGTGCGAATCGTATCTACGCCAAATGACGAATGCGGATTTCAGAACCCGTATGTGTGGATAAAAGCTCAACTGTGGACAACTGTGGTCGCATGTACATGTCGACCCGGATGACGGCGGTCGACGCGCAGTTCTATTGGATGTCGGCCAAGATCCCCAGCGACCAGTTTCTGCTCTACGCATTCGACGGCGAGCCAACGGATTTCGAAAAAGCGGTCGACGAAATTCGCAGTCGAGCGCAGGCTTGTCGAGCACTGACCGTCCGCGTCGAGGACGGATCGCCATTGACGTATCCGAGCTGGGTCCCGACGGTCGTCGAGCCCGAGCGGATCACCCGACATCACCTCGACGACCACAGCTGGCGTGGCTGCCTGGCCGCCGCGGTTCGGCTCGCCGACGAGCAGCTAGACGTCCGCCGGGCGCCGTGGCGCCTGCACCTCTTCGCGCCAGTGCATGACCTACCCGGCGGTACCGGCCCGGGTACGGTCGCGGTACTGCAGGTCGCGCACGCGCTGGCCGACGGGACGCGCGCCTCTGCGCTGGCGGCCTGGCTGTTCGGCCGGGTGACTCCGGTGCCCGACGTCGTGTCCCCTTCGCCAGGCTTCTTGCCCTGGCGCGCCGCCAATGCCTTTCGCGCGCATCAACAATTCGTGCGTGACACCAGCGCGGGGCGCCTGCAACCTCCACCCGGACCCCGGCCGGCGCTAACGACCAATGCCCGACCCGCCGGCCAGCGCGCGGTGCGCACCCTGCTACGCCCCCGCGCACAGCTAAGTCCTACCGTCACCGTCGCGGTATTGGCTGCGGTGTCCAGCGCACTGTCCGCCCATCTGCGCGACGCCGCGCCGGAGCTGGCTGCAGAAGTCCCGATGGCTAAACCTGGTGTGCGACAAGCCCATAACCACTTCGCGAACGTCACTGTCGGGTTGTATCCGAGTCTGAGCCGCCAAGCCCGGGTGGAGCGAATCGTCGCAGACCTGGCCAATGCGCGGCGCCGCTTTCAGCACCCCGCGACGCACGCTTCCGAGCGGGCATTTGCCACGGTTCCGGCTCCGCTGCTGCGATGGGGGGTCAGCCGCTTCGACGCTGACGCGCGGCCATCGCAGGTATCCGGTAACACCGTGGTGTCCAGCGTCTTTCGTGGAACGGCCGACCTGCGCTTCGGCGCCGCACCCGTGCTGCTGACCGCCGGCTATCCGGCGCTGTCACCGGCGATGGGTCTCGTTCATGGCGTGCACGGAATTGGTGACACCGTCGCGATCAGTGTCCACGCCGCCGAGTCGGCTGTTGGTGACATCGACGAATACCTTGCCCGGCTGGACGCGGAGCTGTAACGAAAGCTACCCCGCATCACCGGATTTAGCTTCCGACTCGCGGGTCAGGCCGGCAGCGAGGATCAGCTCCTCATGCAGTTCGAACCACACGGTGTGGTAGGAGTCCATCAGTGGCCGGGACAACCACAGCGTCTCGCCGGCGTGCACATGGTCAAGCGCCGCTTGCAGTTTGGCCGAGTAACGGCCCAGCCGCGGCACCTGTGCAGCCGCTGCGGCCACAATTGGCATCACCCGATCGTGCACGCCATCGAGACGGCCCACGACCGCGGCATCGTACTCGGCGTCATCATGGGCATTGGGCGCACCGTCCTTGACCTGCCAATCAGTAACCAGCGCTTTGAATTCGGCGTTGACGGCGCGGAAATCGGAATACAAGGCGGTCAGCGCTGCGGTGTCGACCAATCGACGCTCGGCTTCCAGCAGCTCGCCCAGACGAACCCGCCCCTCGGGGCTGAGCCGCACCACGGGTCCGTCGACCAGCAAGCCGGAGCGGGTCAGCTCATCAACAGTGGATGCAACGTCCTCGTCAAGCGTCGAGGCCAAAACATCGAGGCTCACACGACCTTTCAGCCGCACCGCTTGTAATACGGCCAGCTCACTCACGTGTCCTCGCTGAGTCGCAGTGCGGCCAGCATTGCGAGCAGCGGGCTGGCGGACACCACATCGCTGTGGCCGCGGGCGATGGCGGCGCGCACCACGCGATCGGAATGGCCTTCCAGCCGTGGATACTCGCCGTCGGCATGGGCGCGTAGCGGACTAATGCGGCGGGCGATCTCAGCCAGCTCGCGCAGCTCTGGAGTGTCATGTTCTGACCACGCGGTCAGCTGCAGAATCCCTTCGCGCACTTCGCCTTCGTTGCCGTCAACAGTGACCAGCTTGCCCGCCAGCGATTCGGCGATTCCGCGGCCGCAACCCACCACCGCCACCCGGCCGAGCTCACGGCTGACCACGGCCGCATGGCTGGTGGCACCACCGGTTTCGGTGACGACGCCGCGCGCGACCAGCATGCCGTGAATGTCGTCGGGGCTGGTGTGGTTGCGCACCAAGATGACATCCTCGCCGCGGTCGGCGGCATCGATCGCGGCGTCCACTTCGGCATAGGCCCGTCCTGAGACCACGCCGGGGCTGGCTGACAAGCCGGTAGCTAAAAGCGTTGCCGCCAAGCGGTTTTCCGGCTGCAGCGACGGCTGTAATAATGCTTCCACGTGGGCCGGCGTCACCCGCCGCAGCGTCTCGGCGTCGTCGATAAGGCCATCGGTGCGCAGTTGCAACGCCAGCCGCACGGCGGCTTGCGCCGACCGCTTCGCCGGCCGCGTCTGCAGCAACCACAGCGTGCCGTCCTGGATGGTGAACTCGATCTCTTGCACGTCGGATGCCAGTCGCTCCAATGAGCAAGCGGCGGCAATCAATTCGTCGTAGACGGCCGGTTGCGCCTCGCGCAGCGCGGTGATCGGTTCAACGTCGACGGTTCCGGAAACCACGTCGTCGCCTTGGCCGCCGGGCACCCACTCACCGAACGCCTCGTTGGCGCCTGTCATCGGGTTTCGCGAAAAGACCACGCCGGCACCGGAACTGGTGTTGATGTTGCCGAAGACCATCGCCTGCACCACCGCCGCCGTGCCACCCCGGTCGCCGAGCCCGTGATGGGCGCGATACGCGGCGGCACGCGGCGAACCCCACGACGCGAACACCGCCTCGATCGCGGTGCGCAGCTGCAGGTAAGGATCGGCAGGTGCGTCGCGGCCGACAGCCGACGCGGCGAAGCGGCGCCGGGTGTCGCGGGCAAACGCAACAGCCCCCTCTGCCGCCAGCGCCTCTTCCACCGCGTCGTTGATCCCGAGATCCAGCACCGTGTCCATCATCCCGGGCATCGACATTGCTGCCCCGGAGCGCACGCTGACCAGCAGCGGTTGCGGTCCTCGCCCGAACGTGCGCGACGTCGCCGTCTCCAACCGGCGGATTCCGTCGAGCACGTCATCCCAGATCGCGTCGATCGTCGCCTCGGGTTCGACCAGATAGCGCGCGCCCACCTCCGTGGTCAGGCAGAAGGCGGGCGGCACCGGCAGACCATTGCGACGCATCATGTCGATGCCATATCCCTTGTGGCCCAGGATGTCCGGCGGGTAGTTTGCGTTGCCGTCCAGCACCAGCACAGCTGGTGCCGGTGGCGGCATGGCAGAGGCGTGTCCCGACACGCACCGAGGTTACCTTTCGGCAAACTCGTGGCTGCGCCCAGCAGGGCGCCTCCCGCTGCGCCCGCCGTCAGGAGCGCAGCAAACCGAAACCGAAGTTTGTGCCGAGCCCACGTCGCAGCGCCAGGTGGATCCACAGCATTCCGTAGGGCTCGAGCAGCCGGGCCACCGTCAGGTCGCCGGCGTCGACGGCTTCGAATCCGAGCTCGGTGACCAAGCCCGTGGCCACCGACTTGGCCTGGTCGTCGTCACCGCAAACGAACATCACGGGTTTGCCGGGCAGCTGCGGCCCATCCATCATCCCTGCGCCGATCTGGTTCATCGCTTTGCAAACCCGCGCGCCGCGCGCCCATGCCGCGACCTGTTCTGCGCCCGATGTGACGTGTCCGACCTCGAGTCCGGAGATGTCTGGGGTCAACGGATTGGTGCAGTCGATCAGGACCTTCCCAGACAGGTCACCGCAGCCCTGCACCGCCTGCTGAGTGGCCTGCCACGGCGTGCACAGCACCACCACATCGGCCGCGGAGACCGCCGATTCGTTGGTCGTGACCGCATCGAGCGATGCGTACTTCGGGTCATCCGGGTTACGGACACCGAACGCAACGTCGTGGCCCCGGTTGCGCCACGCGGTGCCTAGTGTGCTGCCGACATTGCCGGCGCCGATAATCGCGAGTTTGATCTCGGGCTCCTTCGTGCTGGTCGCGCGCTGACCGGGACGCTACGTTGAACCCGGACACCGGACAAGAACGTACTTTGAGGTGGGTAACGGATCCGGAGGTTAGCGTGGACGACGACTTCGAATGCCCGGTAGAGGCGACGTTGGCGGTGATCGGGGGCAAGTGGAAGGCGGTGCTGATCTTCCACCTGATGACCGACGGCGCGCAGCGGTTCGCCGAGCTGCGGCGTAAGACCAGCGGAATCAGCGAGCGAATCCTGTCTCGGCAGCTGCGCGAGCTGGAATCCGACGGCATCGTCCATCGGGAGGTTTTTGCCGAGGTGCCACCAAAGGTCGAGTATTCGCTGACCGAATACGGCGAATCGCTACGGCCGGTGACCGAGGCTATGTGCCAATGGGGCAAGCGGCATATGGGAGCCGGTGCCGCATGAACTAGGTTGGCCTCTATGGTTGCCTACGATCTCGGGTTACTGATCCTGCGGGTGGTACTGGGGGTGACCCTCGCAGCTCACGGCTTCAACAAGTTCTTCGGCGGCGGGCGCATCCCCGGCACCGCCGGTTGGTTCGAAAGCATTGGCATGAAGAACGGCAGAATGCAGGCCGTCGTCGCCGCCAGCACCGAGATCAGCGCCGGCCTC
>DAIODV010000271.1:0-5612 GCA_036746615.1 Mycobacterium sp. | reverse complement strand
GCGCTTAGAGCCGCCCGGTGGCTTTCATGGCCAGGTAACGGTCGGCCAGCGTCGGCGCGAGTTCGGTTGGGGCCGCGTCGATCACCTCCACTCCGCTGTGCCGAAGCCGGGAGGCGATCGTATGACGGTCGTTTCGCGAATGTTCGGCGGCAGCCGCGTCGTAAACCGCGGCCGCATCGGCCCGCCCGGCGGCAAGCTGGTCGACCCGCGGGTCGGCGACCGCGGCAAGGATCACCTGGTGCTTGGCCGAGAGCTGGGGCAGTACGGACAGCAGTCCCTCGTCAAGAGCGCTCGCGTTGAGGTCGGTCAGCAGCACGACCAGCGACCGCCGACGGGTTCGGCGGATGATCGTGGAAACCATTGCGGTAGCGTCGGATTCGATCAGCGTCGGCTGCAGCGGCGCCATCGCGTCCACGAGCCTGGCCAGCAGTTCGGTTCGCGACGCGCCGAAAACCCCGGCCCGGGTTATCCGGTCGTGCGCCAGGAAGTCGACGTGGTCACCCGCTCGTGAGGCGAGAGCCGCCAGCAGCAACGCGGCATCCATCGACCAATCCAGCCGGGGCCAACCCGTTGGGTCGATGGCTGTCGGATCAACGCCGACCCGGCCGGCGGCGGTGCGCGCGGTGTCGAGCACGATGACGACCCGTCGGTCACGCTCGGGTCGCCAGGTCCGCACCATGACGTCGGCTCGACGAGCGGTGGCGCGCCAGTCGATTGAGCGGACGTCGTCACCGACGACATACTCTCGCAGCGAGTCGAATTCGGTGCCCTGTCCCCGCGTCAGGGTCGGCAACAGGCCGTCGATCTCGCGGAGTTTGGCCAAGCGCGCTGGTAAGTGCTTGCGCGACAAGAACGGTGGTAGCACCCGGACCTGGCCAGGCACTGGCCGGGATCTCTGCCGGCCCGCCATTCCCAGCGGTCCGATTGAGCGTGCGGTGACCGCTGCCGATCGCTGATCGCCGCGGCGGATCGGCCGCAGCCAGGTATCCACCCGCTGCACCCGCCCGGCGGCGATATCGACGGCGTGAATCGTCGGCTGCCCACGGGCACTGGGAGCCCAGGCATCACGAACCTGCCCACGGAACCTCCCTCGGCCGGCATTGTGGATCAGCAGACTGGCATTCACCGGTTCGCCGAGTCGCACCGAGCCGTTGGGCATGCGGGTGTACTGCAACTGGGAAGGACTGATCGCCAGCCCGATGTCGGCGATCACCAAGACAGCCAGCGTCGCCAGCAATATCGCAAAAGATGTTGCCGGCCAGGGCGATAGCGCAATCGGCAGGATACAGATGAGTGCAATCAGCCCAGTGCGCCCCGTCAGGATCACTAGCGCGGCACCGGGACCGAGGCCAGAATTCCGTCGAGGACGCCATCGGGTGTGGCGCCCTCCAGCTCCGCCTCCGGCCGAAGCATCACCCGGTGCCGCAGCGTCGGTCGCGCCATCGACTTCACGTCATCGGGTGTGACGTAGTTGCGCCCGGAGAGCCATGACCACGACCGCGCAGTGGCCAGCAACGCCGTCGCGCCCCGCGGCGAGACACCCAGCTGCAGAGCCGGCGAGTGCCGCGTTGCGGTGACGACGTCGACGATGTAACCGAGTACCTCCTCGGCGACATGCACCTGACTCACCGCCTCCCGGCCGGCTTCGAGCTCGGTCGACCCGGCCACCGGGCGGATCGCCGACAAGTCACGTGGGTCAAAGCCGTGTGCGTGACGGCCCAGGATCGCAATCTCGGCACCGCGCGGCGGCAACGGCACCGTCAGTTTGAGCAGGAACCGGTCCAGCTGTGCCTCAGGCAACTGATAGGTGCCTTCGTATTCGATCGGGTTTTGCGTCGCGGCGACGATAAACGGGTCAGGCAACGCCTTCGGTTCGCCGTCCACGCTGACTTGACGCTCTTCCATCGCCTCCAGCAGGGCCGCTTGGGTTTTCGGTGGCGTGCGGTTGATTTCGTCGGCCAGCATGAGATTGGTGAAAACCGGGCCGCTTCGAAAAACAAACGCTGCGGTGCGAGTGTCGTAGACCAGTGATCCGGTGACATCGCCCGGCATCAAGTCCGGGGTGAACTGGACGCGCTTGAATTCCAGTTGGAGTGCGGCCGCCAGTGAACGAACCAGGAGCGTCTTCGCCACGCCTGGTACGCCTTCGAGTAACACATGGCCGCGGCATAGCAGCGCGATCACCAGCCCGGTGACCACGGCCTCCTGCCCGACGACGGCCTTGCCGATCTCACCGCGCAACGCCAGCAACGCTTGGCGCGCCGATTCCGCCACCGGCGGCTGGGTGGAGGTGGGGCTCGATTGGGTCATCGTTGTGCGACCTGCCTTTCGATGTCGTCGAGTGCGCGGGCAAGTTGGACCAAGTCATCATCGGAGGCCGGTGTCGGGCCAAACAGAATATGCCGCACTGACTCTGGGTGGAATCCACTGCGCTGTGCCGCGGCGGTCACCACTGCAGGCTCCGACGCGTCGGCGCTGAGGCCGAGCCGGGGTAGCAGTCGCTGCAGTGTGGCGTTACGCAACGGCTGCGCCGCGCGGTCGCGGGCTCGCCGCGACCGGTATAGCCGGCCGCGGCCCTCGACGGTCTCCGACGCCCGCACCACAACGGGCAGCTCCTCGGCGACGAGCGGACCGAGCCGACGGCCTCTCCACAACGCAATCAGAAGCACTACCAGCCAGATTTGCACGACCATCCAGATGACGTTATCTGGGAGCAGTCCGATGATCGTTGTCGAACCGGAGGATTCGCCTTCGACCCGCTGCGGCGCGTACCACACCAGCCGCGAATGCTTACCGGCGAGATTCATTGCCAGAGCGGCATTGCCGGCGTGCAGCAGACCTCCGTTGGTCATAAAGTCGGTGCTGCCGACGACAGTGACAGTGCGATCGTCGTCGCGGTAACGGACCAGCGCCCCGCCATAGCAGCTGGTGACTGCCGTATCGCCGGCAGCGTGGAAGGTGTTGGACGGCCCGAAATCCACCGACCCGGCCCGATTCGCTTCGCGTAGCGCGCAATTCGGCTGCGTATCGTGCACGCTGGCGCCGCCACTGCGGATACCGGGCGCGAGGGTGGCGCGGGCACGAGAGGTCGGCTCGACCAGCAGCAGATCGCCTGGCGTAGCGGCCAGCCGCTGTAGAAGTTCATCGTTGGTGATGCGCTGGGTCTCGGCGAACAGCAGTAATGTTCCGGCGTCCGCAGCGTTTTCCACATCCGCAATGCTGCTGGCGACAACAACAGTGACACCACGGGCTCGCAGCAGTGTTACCAACGCGTGCGCGCCGCTGGAGCCGGTCGAGGCAGGGTCCATCTCGCCCCCGGGACGGGGTGCCGTCAGGTAAGCGCCGATCGCTGCCACCACGCAGACGGCGACCAGCCCGAGTAGCGCCCACCGCCATGACCGTCGTTGGCGCACCGGGATTGTTGCGGCCGTCATCGCACTTGCGCCCATGCGTCGACCGGCCTGGCCTCACCCGGTCCGGGTCGGCCCCCCACGGACCCAACTCGCAGGCGCTCATCAAGGCCGACGATCACATGGTAGCCAGCCGATGTCCCCGGTCTTTGGCCATAGGTGACGTCGTTGAATGCCGTTGCTGCCTGGGATAATTCCTCTGCAAGATGCGGCACGCGAGTACCGGCCTCACGGGCCAGCTCGTTGGCAGTGCGGCCGGGCGCCGGCTCCAGTATTCCAATCTCCTCGAGACCACGGGCCACCGCACGCAGCCGATGCCGAATCGCTGCTGCCCAATTCTCCTCGGCGGCAAAACGTTCCGCGGCAGCACGATACTGGTCTGCACTGAGCTGATCGGTATCGAATAGCTGATAGTCGCCACCGCGGCGAGTGCGCAAGGTGCGCTGCGCGATACGGATGGCGACCACTATCGCGACGATCAGCAAGGTCAGCAAGACGCTGACGGTGAACCATCCGCCCGGCACGGTAGAGCCCTTTTCGATAAGCCGGAAGAGCAGCTCGTGAATCCATTCATCCAGGCGCTGAGTCAGCGACCCCTTGGGATAAATCGGCTTGTCGAGTTCGTGTTGGGCGGCCTGGTGTGCGGGGTCGCGGTCGATGTCGATGGCGGGCAACGTCGGCTCGTCCCTAAACCGGCCGGGTCAGCCACAGATAGTCGGTGGAAGCCGCCGGGCGGGTGTGCACCGGGCCGGGAGTTGCGGCGGTCTGCAGCACCAGATCGAATGCCTCGCTACGGATTCGGCGGTCGGTATAGAGCAAGACGACGACGCCTGCACTGAACGGAGCCGTGATAATCCGGCCGATCGCGGCTCCGACGGCCCCCACGGTCGCGCCGATCAGCGACGTTCCCGTGGGCCCGACCAGCAGGGCACCCACGAAATTGAACGGCGCCGCGACTGCATTCGCGATCAACACCACCACTATCCACGTAAGCAACAGAACGCCGACCACTCGCCAGAAGCTGTTGTGGACCAAGGAAAATGACCGCGTGATCGCATCGATCACCGGCAGCCGCTCCAGCACGATCAGCACCGGCGCAAACGACAACACCGTATAGAAGTAGACCACCGTCGCTATCGACGTCAGCGCCAAGGGCAAACCGATGACGACGGCCGCGGCCGCATTGCCGGCAGCCGCGACCGCCCCGATGATCAAACCCACCACGCCGGCCAGCAATATCAGCCCAACCAACTCCAGCGCCACCAGTCCGATCAAGGCGGGCAGCCGCCCGCGAATCTTGACCCATGTTTCGCCCAGGCCGATCGTCCCGCCGAACACCGCCCGGCCCACAACCACCGTGAGCATGCCGCTGAGCAACACACCCGACAGCCAGCCGACCAAGCCGGCGAGCCCAACCGAGACCGTCCACGCGGCAACGTCACCCCCGGTCAGCTCATCGGATGGGGCTGTCCGTAATCGGCCGGCAGCAGCCAAGGGGCCGACGGCGGCGATCAACATGATGATTTGCGTGCTCACCACCACGATTGCTGTCAGCACCAAGGTGGCCTTCGCGTTGGTCCGGATGTAGGCGGCCGCGCCGTTGAAAATGTCGCTGATGCTCAACGGCCGCAACGGGATTATTCGTGAGGTAACTCCTCCGGAACGGTGAGGTGAAGCGCCGCCATAGCCGGACGGCGGCGCATAACCCGATGCGGGCGGATAGGTCCAAGCCGGGTAGGGAGCGTAGCCGGGCGCGGGGTAGTTGGCGGGCGGTGCGTAGCCAGGCGGCGGGTACCCCGGATAGCCCGTTGGCGGGTAGGCGGGCGGACCGTAGCCGACTGGCGGGTAGTCGGGGTAGTCGGGGTAGTCCGGGTAATCCGGGTAATCGGGCGGCGGCGCGCTCACCAGGAAGAACCATCGTCAGCGGCGGGCATGAATCCATACTGTCGACCGCCGGATCATTTCTCAATGTCGTGCGATGCGGGCGCTGTCGCGTAGCGTCTCGGCCATGGCGGAACTCAAATCCCGGCTGCGGGCAGATCTGACCGATGCGATGAAAACGCAGGACAAGTTGCGTACTGCGACGCTGCGCATGCTGCTGGCCGCGATTCAGACCGAGGAGGTCTCGGGCAAGGCGGCACGGGAACTCTCCGACGACGAGGTGCTCAAGGTGCTGGCTAGGGAGTCCAGAAAGCGCGGCGA
>DAIODV010000270.1:0-5640 GCA_036746615.1 Mycobacterium sp. | reverse complement strand
TGCGACCAGTCGTAGAACGATGTGACGAGCGTGCCTTCGCCGGTTTCGTCGGGTTCGAGGCGGTAGCCGTACACATGGCCGATCTGCGGCCGGATCTTGCCCAGAACCGTCCACGAGATCAGCCGGTCGGGCTCGAAATCACGGATGTTGACGGTCACGTCGTACTTGCCGAATTCCGGAAAGTCGTTGAGCGCTTCGCGGTCCATGTGCACGACGAAGCTGTCGCCGGCGGCGGCGACGGGCCCGCCCTCGGCGTCCTGCAGCATGCCGGAGGAGTCGATGGCGACGTGCCCCTGCGGGTCGCAGAGCACGGCGAAGATGTGAGATGGGGGAGCGGCGATCTTGCGTTGGACTTCGATTCTGTCGGCCACGCGTCTGATCTTGGCAGCATTGCCGGGCGTGTGGGTCCTCTTGCGACAACGGCGCCGAGGTAGGCGATGATGGGCACATGCGACGTCTCCTGGTGCTGCTAGGCATCGTCGCCGCATTCGGTTTGGCCACGCCTGCGCAGGCCGATCCCGGCGTTGACGCGAGTTTCCTTGACGCTCTGACGAGGGCCGGCATCACGTTTAGCAACGGACCGAGCGCGGTCAGTGCCGGCAAGACCGCATGCGCGCTTATGGACCAGGGCCAACCGGAACTCGACGTCATCCAGCACGTCAGCGAGCAGAACCCGGGAATCAGCCCGACCAGCGCCGCCAAGTTCACAGCGATTGCGGCCAGCGCCTACTGCCCGCAGCATCTGCAACGCGCCAGCGACGGCGGCGGCGGGCACGAGTAAGTAAGCAACTCAACGAAATCCGCGCCCCTGTTAGAGTCGGGCGTCATGCTCAAGGTCGGTATAGCAGTGCAGGCGCTCCCGGCGCGCTTCTCGTCGACGGCGGTCGTGCGATCCACGTACTTCAGTGCGGTGGCCAGCCGGCTTGATTCGTTTTGGGTGGCCGATCACCTGAACTCGCTATACCCGCGCTCGATGGCCCAGACGAAGTATGTGGGTGCGCTGCGACTTGCCCCGAAAGTCGATGCCAACCTCGAACCGTGGACAGTGCTCGGACATCTGGCCGCCCGAAACCGGTTGGCGCGCATGCGTCTTGGCATCGGTGTGACTGATACCGGCCGGCGCAATCCGGCGGTCACGGCTCAGGCAGCCGCAACGCTGCATCTGCTTACCCGCGGGCGAGCGATTTTGGGAATTGGCACCGGCGAGCGGGAAGGTAATGAGCCATACGGCGTGGACTGGTCCAAACCGGTGGCGCGTTTCGAAGAAGCCATGGCCACTATCCGGGCGTTGTGGAACTCCGGCGGGGAACTCGTCAATCGCGATTCACCTTTTTTCCCCTTGCGCAACGCCGTCTTCGACTTGTCTCCGTACCGCGGAAAATGGCCCGAGATCTGGATCGCCTCGCATGGGCCGAGGATGTTGCGTGCCACCGGGCGCTACGCCGATGCGTGGTTTCCCGTGATGGTCTTTTCTCCCGCCGACTATGCGCGCGGATTCGAAGCGGTGCGTGTTGCGGCGTCGGACGCCGGGCGGGATCCAAATAGCATCACCGGCGCGGGTTTTTTCTTCGTGGTCACCGGCCGCAGTCGTGACGAGATCGACGAGGCGCTGGAAGCCGACGCGATGAAGACCTTCGCGTTGAATGCGCCGGCGGAACTGTGGAAACGCCACGGCGCGCGTCACCCGCTTGGCGACGACTTCGGCGGCGCGCAAGACATCATCCCGCAGATTCTCGATGAGCAGACGGTGCTGGACTACATATCGGACGTCCCGATGTCGCTTCTCAAAGATGCGGTGCTGCAGGGAACTCCGGATGAGGTTGTCGATCAGGTCGCGGAGTGGCGCGATCACGGTATGCGCTATCCGGTGGTGTCCAATATGAGCACCATGCAGCCCAGCATGTTTCGAGGCTTGGCCTCCAGCACCCCGTTCGCCAAAATTCTGCGGGGCCTTCGCCGCTTGTGAGGACCCCATCGGTGGCCCGTTATGCGAGACTCCACGAATGGCATTCACGGTCGTGATCAGCACTGGCCATTTCGTCGACTACGGCGATAAAGACACCTACTCTGTCAATGAAAATGGCGTCCTCACCGTCAACATCGGCGCGAACAATAGGGTCAACACGCAGATTTACTCGCCAATCGGCTGGCTCGAAGTTGTCGAAACCACCGAGGGCACCGAACTACACGCGACGCGCACGGTCATCGGCCATAAGCCGCGATCGTGAATCCGACGCACATTGGCGCCATTCCGAAGTTGTGAGTCGGGCGATGGGTTCGGCCACTTATGCTCTTCTCGAGGAACGTCGAGGAAGGGCACGTCCGAATGAGTCAGCTGACGCCCAGCGACGTGCGTCGCTGGGACTCCGGGGCGATCCTCAAGGTGTTCCAGGTCGCTAACGCGCGGGCTAGCACCCTGCAACAGCTTGGCGAGGGTTTGGGTCAAGTCGATGCGCAGCTACAGCAGTGGCAGGGCGAAGGCGGCGACGCGTTTCGGTCCGATCTGGGCAAGGTCCGCACCGACATCGAGGCCGACGGTCACCAGTCGCGACAGGTGGGCGCAGCAGTCTCGACGCTGTGGGAGGACGTGGAGATCTGCAAGTCGATGATGAGCGAGATCGACGAGACCGCCCAGGCTTACGGCTGGACTATCACCGACGACTGGAAAGTCGACATCGGCAACACAGCACTTCTGATGGGCCACGAGGAAGCCGAACTGCAGCGCCAGATCGTTCAGTCGGAACTCGACACGCTTAACACCAAAGCCCACACCACCGATCACGAGCTGGCCACCGCACTCAACGCCGCCGTCGGTCAAACCCAACTCGACTACAACGGACGCGAAATACCGCAAGCGCCACCGGGTAACACGACACCGGCCGACCAGCTGCCGTTGCAGACGAAGGGCGGTCACACGCCGTCGCCCACCGAGGCGACGAGGGACAACAACTCACCCGACATCAGCCGTCACCTGGCGGACAACCCAACCCCGTCACCGCTTTTGGCCGGATTGAGCGCCGATCAGTGGCGCCAGCGTTTGGCGACCTTCAAGCCGGGCGATCCACTGCCGGACCCGCGGACGCCGACCGGCGATAGGGCCATCGACTCGCTGGCTAACGCGGTGGGACAACAGAACACGACCTATGCGTGGGGCGCCAACAAGTCGAAGGACGGCCCATCGCAGGGCCAGGGAGACACCGGCCAGGGGGCTAACCAGTGGCATGACTGGGACCGTTACGGCTACGACTGCGGCGGGCTGGTCCGCTACTCCGTCGCGCAAGGCGCGGGAGTCGACGTCGGGCAGGGCACCAACTCGATCGACGCCAACCCGAACTTCTCGCACCCCGCAGGCGGGGTGCCGAGCAGCGCCGTTGTCGGCCAGGCACAACCCGGTGATGTCCTGGTCTTCGGTGGGTCGAAGCCCTACGCGGGCGCCGGCACCGATCACACCGGCATCTACATCGGCAACGGCTACATGATCAACGCGCCGGAGTCCGGCGAGCCGGTCAGAGTCGATGCGGTCGCAGGCCACGGGCCCACCGATATTCTGAGGCTGCCATGAAACTCGCAGTCGCCCTCGTCCCGATAGTCGCGCTGCTGGCGTGCGGCTCTCCCAGCGACCCCGCGAAGGCGGAACCTGCCGTGAACCAACAGATCATCGACCGGTACACCCACGACATCTGGCCGGCGTTGAGCGCCTACAACGCCGACCATGCCCAGGCCGGCAAAGCTGCCAAGCAGTTCTTTGCCGTTGTCGATCCGAACCTGGCCGGCGATCAGCTCGGTGCAGTGCGCAGCGCGGCGCAGGGAATGGGCCGGCAGGGCGAATACGACGCTTCCGACCAGACGAGCCATTACAACGACGGCCTTAAGCTCGGGACCGTCGACGTGCAGTCGGTCCAGGCGGGCGCGGCCACGCTGAACGTCTGCTACACCTACAACCACTTCTGGTATGTGAACGCCGACAACACCCAGCACGCGCCCGCGGCATCACAGGTCACGGTCCAGTTGTCGAACGTGAACAACAACTGGTACCTACACGGCATTACTGACGATCACACCGTGCCGAGCTGCGGAGCGTCCAACAGCTGAGATCGCGTGCAGCGCAACGCAATTCAGCTCGCGCCACCCGCTGCGGGACGGACCCAGGTAAGCGTGTTGCCGCGACCGACGTAGCTGAGCTGAAGTGATGTGGCGCTGACTTTGAGGGGCACATAGACCAGATCGAGCTCAGGTGCGGGAAGCTGCCAGTGCAACCACAAGACGCAGTGGTCAGCTTCCCCGGCAGGTATCTGATTCTTGGCCGGTGTAAGCTTCCAGGGTTCGTAGCTCCACGTACCCGACTGAGTGTTGTTGCCGCCGTGGGACTTCAGCGTGCCATCGGCGTCGAGGGTGGTGACGGTCGTGTCGCCTGCCTCGGTCCAATCTCCGGTGAATTGCTCTGATTTGAACTGCGCGTGCGCGCAAGCGTTGGTGGAGACGGGCACTGTGGAGCTAGCCACTGATGGTGGATGACTGGCGGGGCTGCATCCGATCGCGGCAACACAGCACAGGACGAAGTTCGCGGTCTGACGCATTTTCATCGGGCAAGCACCTTCAAAGCGTTGTCGTAGAACTGAGTTCGCACGGCCAACCCGTGAGTTCCACCGTTGACCATCTCCGTGATCTTGACGATGTCGCCGGTGTCTGCAACGGCGTTTCCGTTGTGGGTGCTCCAGTACCACAGCGCGCTTTTGAACGCATACTGCGGCGTTGCAGCTAATTCCGGATGATTGACGAAGTCGACACCCAGATCCTTGCTCATCTGGGTGTAGTTGGCGCGGCCCGTCACTTGTATTGCGCCGCGGCCCTTGTACCTTGGTCCGTCGCCAGGCTGGGTGTTGCCGAGATCGGTTCTGCCGTTGTACTCACTGCCGTCGGCGTATTCCTCGAATGTGCGGAACCTGTCGGACTCTTCGGCTACCTGCGAGATGAATGCGGCCTGCCGCTGCGGTGTGTTCATTCCCCCCTGCCGCATCGCATCGTTGAGCGGGCCGACGATCTGCGCGGCCCGAGCGGGGTCTAGCCCGGGAACGATCTGAGTTAACTGGTCAGCCGTCAACGGCGTGTATCCGTCGGGAGGCGGTGGCGCTTGGGGTATTTCGCGCCCGTTGTGGTCGAGCTGGGTTTGGCCGACGGCGGCGTTGAGTGCGACGGCCAGCTCGTGATCGGTCGCGTGGGCTTTGGTGTTCAGCATGTCGAGGTGGGACTGCAGGATCTGGCGCTGTAGCTCGGCTTCTTCAGAACCCATCAGCAGCCAGGTGTCGCCGATGTCGACTTTCCAGTCGTCGGTGATGGTCCAGCCGTAAGCCTGGGCGTCGTGGTCGATTTCGTTCATCATCGATTTGCAGATCTCGACGTCCTCCCACAGCGTCGAGACCGCGGCGCCGACTTGTCGGGACTGATGCCCGTCGGCTTCGATGTCGGTGCGGACCTTGCCCAGGTCGGCCCGAAAGGCGTCTCCGCCTTCGCCCTGCCATTGCTGTAGCTGCGCATCGACTTGACCCAAACCTTCGCCGAGCTGCTGCAGGGTGCTTGCCCGCGCGTTGGCGACCTGGAACACCTTGAGGATCGCCCCGGAGTCCCAGCGGCGCACGTCGC
>DAIODV010000269.1:0-5646 GCA_036746615.1 Mycobacterium sp. | reverse complement strand
GAGCATCCCGGCCGGATCGTGTTGGTGGATTCCGATGCGCCCCTTGACGAGCCGACGGTGGCCGAGGTGGTGGCGGCCGGCGAGCCGCAGGTGCTGGTAAGGGGCGGAACAGTTCACACCGCGCGGGTGCATGGCAGTCGTGCGGTGGACGCCCTGCTGGTGCCGCCTGCTGACGGGCCATGGCGGGTGGGCATGTCGAGCAAGGGCACATTCGAAAATCTGTTGCTGGAGCCGATTCCCGACGCTGATGCGGCGTTGCAGCCGGGCCAGGTCCGGGTCGCCGTTCGCACGATGCCAGCCAACTTCCGCGACGTCATGATCGCTCTCGGCTTGTACCCCGACGACGATGCAGTGATGGGCGTCGAGGCTGCAGGCATTGTCGTAGAAACCGCAGAAACCGCCTCGGGCGAAGGCCGTTTCACCGTCGGCGACCGGGTCACTGGGTTGTTCCCGGAAGGCACCGGCACCATGGCGATCACCGACGCCCGCCTGCTGATGGAGATCCCGACCGGATGGTCCTACACCGATGCGGCAACGGCGCCCGTGGTGTTTGCAACGGCGTACTACGCGCTGACGACTTTGGCGGATGTTCGGCCGGGGCAGCGGGTGTTGGTGCATGCTGCCGCTGGTGGCGTGGGGATGGCGGCGGCGCAGTTGGCCCGGCATCTGGGCCTGGAGGTATTCGCCACCGCCAGCCGCGGCAAGTGGGACACGTTGCGGGCGATGGGCTTTGACGACGACCACATCTCCGATTCACGCAGCCTGGAGTTTGAAGACAAGTTCCGTGCGGCCACCGGTGGTCGCGGTGTAGATGTGGTGCTCGACTCGCTGGCCGGCGACTTTGTCGATGCTTCGCTGCGTTTGGTCAAGCCTGGCGGGGTTTTCCTGGAGATGGGCAAGACCGACATCCGCGATTCCGATGTTGTCGCCCAAGACCATCCGGGCGTGCGCTACCGCGCCTTCGACCTGTTCGAAGCCGGGGCAGATCACATCGAGCGAATGCTCACCGACCTGACCAAGTTGTTCGACGAAGGTGCGCTTCGGCCGTTGCCCGTGACCACCTTTGATGTGCGGCGGGCGCCGGCGGCGTTGCGGTATTTGAGCCAGGCGCGGCACGTGGGCAAGGTCGTGTTGACCATGCCGGATGCGTGGGCCGCGGGCACGGTGGTGATCACCGGTGGTACGGGGATGGCGGGGTCGGCGTTGGCGCGGCATGTGGTGGTCAATCATGGTGTGCGCCAGTTGTTGTTGGTGAGTCGGCGTGGTCCGGATGCGCCGGGTGCTGGTGAGTTGGTGGCCGAGCTGACCGATGCCGGTGCCGACGTGTCGGTGGTGGCCTGCGATGCCGCTGACCGTGAAGCCTTGGCGAAGGTGTTGTCGGATATTTCGGTGCAGTATCCGTTGTCGGCGGTGATTCATGCTGCCGGTGTTCTTGATGATGCGGTGGTGACGTCGTTGACGCCGGATCGGGTGGATGCGGTGTTGCGGGCCAAGGTGGATGCGGCCTGGAATTTGCATGAGTTGACTCGCGATTTGGGTGTGTCGGCGTTTGTGATGTTTTCGTCGATGGCCGGGTTGGTGGGGTCTTCGGGTCAGGCCAACTATGCGGCGGCTAACTCATTCCTCGATGGGTTGGCTGCGCATCGGCGTGCTCTTGGCCTGCCGGCGATCTCGCTGGCCTGGGGCCTTTGGGACCAAGCCAGCGACATGACCGGCGGACTCGACGACACGGGGCGGGCCCGGCTAGGCCGCACCGGTGTCTTGGCCCTCTCCACGCCGGAGGCGTTGCAGCTCTTCGACACCGCAATGGTGGTCGACGAGCCGTTCCTGCTGCCCGCCCGCATCGACGTAGGCGCGCTCCGCGCCAACGCCGCGGTGGTGCCGCCGATGTTCGTCGACTTGATCAACACGCCGACCCGCCGACGGGTCGACGACTCGCTGGCCGCCAGCAAGTCGAAATCCGCACTGGCACACCGCATTCACGGGCTGCCCGACGCCGAGCAGCACGCCGTGTTGCTGGATTTGGTGCGCTCGCACATCGCGACCGTGCTGGGCAACACCACCCCGGAGGCCATCGACCCCGATAAGGCGTTCCAGGAGTTGGGCTTTGACTCGCTGACCGCGGTCGAGATGCGTAACCGCCTCAAAGCCGCCACCGGCCTGGCGCTTTCGCCGACACTTATCTTCGACTACCCGACCCCCAGTAGTCTGGCCGGCTACATCCGCAGCGAGCTCGCCGGTGTCCCACAAGAGATCAAGCAGGTGGCCGCGGTTCGGTCAACTACCGGCGACCCGATTGTGATCGTCGGCATGTCGTGCCGATACCCGGGCGGGATCGATTCACCCGACGCGATGTGGGACATGCTGGTCCAGGGCCGCGACGTGCTCACCGAATTCCCGAAGGACCGGGGCTGGGACCTGGCTGGTCTGTACAACCCCGACCCCGACGTCGCGGGCACGAGCTACACCCGCACAGGTGGATTCGTTGGCGGCGTCGCCGATTTCGATCCCGCATTCTTCGGCATCACGCCGACTGAGGCGCTGGCGATGGATCCGCAGCAGCGCGTGCTCCTAGAACTGTCCTGGGAAGCTCTCGAGCGGGCCGGAATTGAGCCCGGCGGGCTGCGGGGCAGCGCCACCGGCGTGTTCGCTGGCGTCTACACGCAGGGCTACGGCCTGGGGTCCGCCGCAACGCAAGAAGGCTTCAGGCTGACCGGGCAATCCGCGAGTGTGGCCTCGGGTCGGGTGTCATATTCGCTGGGGTTGGAGGGTCCGGCCGTGTCAGTGGACACCGCATGTTCGTCGTCGTTGGTGGCGCTGCACATGGCGGTGCAATCGCTGCGGTCGGGGGAGTGCGACCTGGCGTTGGCCGGCGGCGTCACCATCAACGCCACGCCCGACATCTTCGTCGAGTTCAGCCGCATGCGCGGGGCGTCCGTGGACGGTCGATGCAAGGCGTACGCCGGCGCGGCCGACGGCACCGGATTCTCCGAGGGCGGGGGAATACTTGTGGTGGAACGACTCTCGGATGCCCAGCGATTGAATCATCCGGTGTTGGCGGTCGTGCGCGGCTCAGCGGTGAATCAGGATGGCGCTTCCAACGGGTTGACCGCGCCCAACGGGCCATCGCAGCAGCGGGTGGTCCGGGCGGCGCTGGCCAATGCGGGTCTGGGCGCCGCCGACGTCGACGCGGTGGAGGGCCACGGCACGGGCACCACGTTGGGCGATCCGATCGAAGCGCAGGCTTTGTTGGCGACGTACGGGCAGAACCGTTCGCAGCCGCTGTGGTTGGGGTCGATCAAGTCGAACATGGGTCATACGCAGGCGGCCGCGGGGGTGGCCGGCGTGATCAAGATGGTGCAGGCCATGCGCCACGAGGTATTGCCGGCGACACTGCATGTCGACGAACCCAGCCCGCATGTGGATTGGTCGGCGGGGTCGGTAGAACTGTTGACTGAGCCGCAGCCATGGCGGGCCAACGGACACGTGCGCCGCGCCGGGGTGTCGTCGTTTGGCATCAGCGGCACCAATGCGCACGTGATCATCGAGGCCGCTCCGGCGCGCGAACCGGTCGAACCGGCGGCCGAACCGCCGATTGTGCCGTGGGTCATTTCGGCCAAGAGCGCGACGGCGCTCAGCAAGCAGGCCGAGCGGTTGGGTGAATTCATCGGTGCGGGTAAGCAATTGGCTGCCGCCGATGTGGGCTGGTCGTTGGCGGGCCGCTCGACGTTCGAGCACCGAGCCGTGGTGCTTGGCGCTGACCGCCAGCAGTTGCTGGCAGGTTTGACGGAACTGGCGGACGGCACACCCGGCGGCTCGGTTATCCAGGGTCAGGCCGCTTCGGCAGGCAAAACCGTGGTCGTCTTTCCGGGCCAAGGCTCCCAATGGCTCGGGATGGGCATGGGGCTGCATGCCGCATATCCGGTCTTCGCCGAAGCATTCAACACCGTTGTCGGGGAGCTGGACCGGCACTTGCTGCGTCCGCTGCGCGAGGTCATCTGGGGCCATGACGAAAACCTGTTGAATTCAACTGAATTCGCACAGCCCGCCCTGTTTGCGATCGAGGTCGCGCTATACCGCTTGCTTGAATCCTGGGGTCTGCGGCCCGACTTCGTGATGGGCCATTCGGTAGGAGAGTTGACCGCCGCACACGTCGCAGGCGCCTTGTCGCTGGAAAACGCCGCGGTGCTCGTGGTTGCGCGCGGCCGGTTCATGCAGGCCCTGCCCGCCGGCGGCGCCATGATCGCCGTGCAGGCCACCGAAGACGAAGTACGGCCGCTGCTCACCGACGGTGTCGGAATTGCTGCCGTCAATGGCCCGTCTTCGGTGGTGGTTTCCGGCGACGACGACGCGGTGACTGCGATCGCCGAGCAGCTGCGCGAACAGGGCCGGCGCGTCCACAAGCTCGCCGTCTCGCACGCTTTCCACTCACCGTTGATGGAGCCGATGATCGCCGAATTCAAAGCGGCCGCAAAAGAGCTCACGGTCAACGCGCCGAGCATTCCGATCATCTCGAATGTCACCGGACAATTGGCGGGAGAAGACTTCGCGTCGGCCGACTACTGGACGCAGCACATCCGCGCGGCGGTGCGCTTCTCCGACAGCATCCGCTTTGCGAATTCGGCTGGCGCCAGTCGTTTCCTCGAAGTTGGCCCGGGTGGCGGACTGACCTCGTCCATCGAGGAATCGCTGGCCGAGATCGACCCGGTGTCGGTCCCGATGCTGCGCAAAGACCGTCCCGAACCGGCCAGCTTGATGACCGGGTTGGCGCAGGCCTTTGTCTCGGGTCTGGGTGTCGATTGGCGTGCGGTCTTGCCCGGGGCCGGATTCGTGGAGTTGCCGACGTATGCCTTTGAGCGACGGCGGTTCTGGCTTTCGGGTGACGGCGTTGCCGGTGACGCCGCCGGCCTGGGGTTGACGGCAAGCGAGCATGCACTGCTGGGTGCCGTGATAGACCTGCCAAGCTCGGGCGGCGTGGTGCTGACCGGTCGGCTCTCCGCGGGGTCGCAAGCCTGGCTTTCCGATCACGCGGTCGGTGGCGTCGTGGTGTTCCCTGGTGCGGGGTTCGTCGAGTTGGCGATCCGCGCGGGCGATGAAGTCGGCTGCTCGGTCGTCGACGAACTGATGTTGGCCGCGCCGTTGGTGATCCCGCCGACGGGATCGGTTGCCGTGCAAGTCGTGGTCGGCGCCGCCGACGAATCAGGCAGCCGGTCGGTGTCGGTGTTCTCCCGCAGCGACGAACACGCCAACTGGACTCTGCACGCCGAAGGTGTCGTCCGCGCCGGCGATGCGGCGCCGGGCGCCGAGATGTCGACGTGGCCACCGGTCGGCGCGAAGCCGGTCGACATCGACGGCCTCTACGACCGGTTGGCGGCGCGCGGATACGGTTACGGCCCGGCGTTCCAAGGCTTGACCGCGATGTGGCGTCGCGGCGACGAGGTGTTCGCCGAGGTAAGTCTGCCCACGGATGCCGGCGTGTCACCGGCAGGATTCGGTGTGCACCCGGCGGTGCTGGACGCCGCGTTACACGCGGTGATCGTCGCCACCGAAACCGATGAGCGCGACACCAACGGTGTGTTGGTGCCGTTCTCTTGGCAAGGCGTGTCGTTGCATGCGGCGGGGGCGTCGGCGGTGCGGGCGCGGATC
>DAIODV010000268.1:0-5649 GCA_036746615.1 Mycobacterium sp. | reverse complement strand
TCCCCACCGACGACCGCTGGTTCGTTCGGCTGCACGGTGACGACGAAGTCGACATCTGGCTGATCAGCTGGGTGCCCGGCCACCGCACCGAGCTGCACGACCATGGCGGATCGCTGGGTGCGCTGACATTGCTTTCCGGGTCGCTCGACGAATTCCGCTGGGATGGCCGGCGGTTACGCCAACGGCGTCTCGAGGCCGGCGATCAGGCTGCGTTCCCGTTGGGCTGGGTGCATGACGTGCTGTGGGCCCCGACGGCAACGGTCGGCGCGGGGCCATCTCGGCCGGATCCGACGCTGAGCGTGCACGCATATTCGCCACCCCTGACCGTGATGTCGTACTACGAGCTCACCGCGCAGCAGACATTGCACCGCAAGCGCACGGAGTTGACCGATCAACCGGAGAAGTTATGAGCCGCATCGATCAGATCCTGGATTCTTCGCGCGCCCGGTTGCGCCGGCTGGCTGCTGACGAGGTGCGTGCGGCGCTGGAGCGCGGCGCGTTGTTGGTCGACATCCGACCGCAGGCCCAGCGCGCCACTGAAGGCGAGGTGCCCGAGGCGCTGGGCGCCGTTGTCATCGAACGCAACGTGCTGGAGTGGCGATGTGACCCCACCAGCGAGGCCCGGCTGCCACAAGCCGTCGACGACGATGTGGAGTGGGTAATCCTCTGCTCGCAGGGCTATACGTCCAGCCTCGCGGCGGCGGCGTTACAGGATCTCGGACTGCACCGCGCCACCGACGTCGTCGGCGGCTATCAGGCGCTCGCCGCCGCGGGAGTGCTAGCGCTTGGTTAGGCCGTCTTAGCCGCCACCGCCGCCACCGCCGCTGTCGCCCATGCCGTAGCCCCACCAGTCCTCGGTCTCATTGGCCTGCGAAGGGGCCGGGTGGTGGTGCGTCGGCGGCTCCGGCGCATTGGTTGGTGGGTCTGCTGGCAGTGGGGCCGGAAGCACAGTCGGCGCGCCAACGGGCGCCGCATACGCCGGGATGCTCACAGAGACGACGGGTATGCCGAAGAGCACCCCCGCCACCGCGATCTTCGCGATGCTGCCGTGGGCGCTGGATGACTTTGCCCGAGTCATTGAACACTCCCTTCACCGGGTGCCGAATATCACACAGCTTCATCGGTTCCCGAAACGCAAATGTTGCCACGTAATTGATCACCGCGATAGATATTCATTGCGGCGTAGCGTCTGTTCACACGGCCGAAACTCGTCGCACACCCAGCGATTATCCGACGCGGCGTCAGCTGTCGCTGGCGTGCAACAGCGGGCGCAATTTGGCTGTCTTCGCCGGCGTCCAACCCGGTGGCTGCAACACCGCCGCCCAGCCATCAGCCACGTCGGCGACATAGGAATGCCCGTGCCCTGCCGGTACATCGGTGGCCACCGCCATGTCGGCCGACACCTGCAAAAAAGTCACTACCGGGATCCACTCGGTCTCGGGAAGCACGTCGTATCCACGTTTTTCCTGTAACCAATCCGGTCGGCGGAACAGCAAGTCGGGGTCCCACCAGGCGATGGGATCCGAGGCGTGTTGCAGATAGACAACACGGGGGTGTTCCCATGGCGCGTTCGGGCGATTCAGATTGTCGGGCCGGGCCACGAAGCGCACGTTGTGTCCGTTGTCGTAGATCGGCAGCCATTCCGGTGATCGGTGATCGCGGGTCGCGGTCAGATCGGTCCAGATGGTGTTCTGGAATGTCGGACCGGAAAACAGCGCGCCGTCGGTGCGGGCCAGCACATTGTTGAGGCTCATGAACGGCGCTTCGCCGCCGAAGGAGCCCAGGCTTTCGCCGAACACAACGAGCTTGGGGCGCTGCGCTTCCGGCAGCTCGCGCACCAACCGGTCCACCGCCTCGAACAGCGCCTGGCCGGCGTGGCGGGCGTTCTGCTTGTCCACCAGAAACGACAGCCAGCTCGGCAGGAACGAGTACTGCATGCTCACGATTGCGGTGTCGCCGTTGTACATGTACTCCAGCGCCGAGGCTTCCGCCTCGTTGATCCAGCCTGTGCCAGTTGTGGTTCCGACCGCGACGACGGCACGGCGCAGTCCGCCGGTGCGTTGCAACTCGCGTGCGGCCAACTCCGCTGTGGCAGTGATGCCGTCGGCGGATTCCAACCCGGCGTACGCGCGGATCGGTTCGGTGGCGGGGGCGCCGTTGAATGCGGTGAGCTGGGCGACGGTGGGTCCGCCGTTAACGAAGATGCGGCCCTGATGCCCCAGCGATTCCCAGGACACCAGCGACTGCGGCCCCCCGGACCGCAGCGCGGTGCGCGGCGCGGCGGTGTCGGGGTTCATTTCGTTGTTGACGGTCTCGAACGTGCTGTTCATGGTCCGCATGGCGAATTTCACCACCACGCCGTTGAGCAATGCGATCGTCAGCGCTACCAGTATAAAAACCACGATGACGGCTGAAACCCTCGGTGGCACAAAGCGATCCAGCCGCAGATCCAGGAAGCGGACCAATCGGCGGATCAACTGGCCGATCTCGACGACGGCGAACAGCACGACCAACGACAGCGCGGTGGCCAGCGGATAGTCGCTCCACGTCAGGTGCTTGACGCCCATCAAATCGCGCACGCGGTCCTGCCAGACGTGAAACCAGATCACCATCGCGACCATGCCGATTGCGCCTGCGGCGATCAGGATCAGCCACGCCCGGCGCGGTGCCGGCGGGCTGGAATCCTTTGACCGCATATAGCGGACCAGCCACACCGCGAAAACCCCGATGCCGTAGCCGATCGCGCCGGACAGGCCGCTGACCAAACCCTGAAACAGTGGCCCGCGAGGCAACAGTGACGGCGTCATCGAAAACCACAGGAATATCAGGCCGACCGCGGTGCCGGTGAACGTGTAGTGCCGAACCCACCACCGCGGCTTGGGCGCCGGCTCGACGGCCGCTTCCGGGGATTCGGCAATCGCCGCCTCGCTCACCTTCGGCTCCTAGCGATGGGTGAAGTTCGGAGCCCGCTTTTCGATGAACGCCGCCATTCCTTCGGATTGATCATCGGTCGCGAAAGCCGAATGGAACAACCGACGTTCGTAGAGCAGCCCTTCGGCCAAGGTGGATTCGAAGGCGCGGTTGACCGCCTCCTTGGCCATCCGCGCGGCCGACCGCGACATCTGCGAAATCGTGGTGGCCACAGCCTTGGCCTCGGTGAGCAAGTCGTCGGCGGGCACC
This sequence comes from Mycobacterium sp., assembly GCA_036746615.1. Taxonomy (GTDB): domain Bacteria; phylum Actinomycetota; class Actinomycetes; order Mycobacteriales; family Mycobacteriaceae; genus Mycobacterium. Next base: position 2,469 of record DAIODV010000268.1, on the reverse strand, counting down.
ACCCGCGACACCAGCCCGCTGCGCTCGGCCTCGGCGGCGTCGATGGTGCGGCCGGTCAGAATCAGGTCCATTGCCTTGGCCTTGCCAATCGCCCGGGTCAGCCGTTGCGAACCGCCCATGCCGGGCAGCACACCGAGCTTGATCTCCGGTTGGCCGAATTTCGCTGTGTCAGCGGCGATCAGCACGTCACACATCATCGCCAGTTCGCAACCGCCGCCCAGCGCGTGTCCGGCCACCGCGGCGATGGTCGGGGTGCGCACGGCGGCCAGCTTGGCCCAAGGGGCGAAGAAGTCGCCGTCGAAGACCTCGGCGAAAGCCAGGTTCGACATTTCTTTGATGTCGGCGCCGGCCGCGAACGCTTTGGCCGATCCGGTGATGACGATCGCCCCGATACCTGGGTCGGCATCGAATTCGGCTGCAGCACTGGTGACTTCGTTCATCATTTGGCTGTTGAGGGCATTCAGTGCCTGCGGCCGGTTCAGCGTGATGGTGCCGACCCGCGCGTCGCGCTCGACCAGGATGGTTTCGTAACCCATGAATTCCTCTCTAGAACGTCAGGTCGTCATCGACCGGTGCGAAGTACGCGTCGACGTCGGCGGTGCTCACGTCGGCCAGTGATGCCGGCGACCACTTCGGGTTGCGATCCTTGTCGACCAGCTGAGCCCGAATGCCCTCCACCAGATCATGGCTGCGAAGCGATGCGCAAGACACCCGATAGTCTTGGGTAAGAACATCTTCCAGCGTGTCCAGCTTGCCGGCACGGCGCACCGCTTCCAGCGTTACCGACAACGCGATGGGCGAGCGGGTGGCGATCAGGTCGGCAGCCTCGTTAGCGGTTCCGGCGGCGTGGCCGCGCAGTGCCGCGACGATGTCGGCGACGGTGTCACCGGCATAGCACTGATCGATCCAATCACGTTGGGCTTCAAGGTCACTCGGTGGCGGCTCGACGGCATGGGCGTCCAGCGCAGGCTCGACGCCGTCGGCGACGATGGCCTTGCTGAACGCGTCGAGTTTGTCGTGCGGAACGAAGTGGTCGGCGAACCCCAGCGCGATGGCGTCGGCACCGGAGAACGGCGCCCCAGTCAGCTCCGCATGCAGGCCCAGCGACCCCGGCGCGCGCGACAGCAGGTAGGCGCCGCCGACGTCAGGGATGAAGCCGATGCCGACTTCGGGCATGGCGATCTTGGAGGTATCGGTGACGACTCGGATATTGGCGTGGGCGCCCACCCCGACGCCGCCGCCCATCACGATGCCGTCCATCAGCGACACGTACGGCTTTGAAAACCGGCCGATCTGGGCGTTGAGCAGATACTCGTCACGCCAGAACCGTCGCGCAGCCACCCCATCGGCGCGCGCGCTGTGATAGATCGCCACCACGTCGCCGCCGGCGCACAGGCCGCGCTCCCCGGCACCGGAGAGCACCACGGCGCGGATCTGCCCATCGCGCTCCCATCCGGCGAGAACCGCGGCCAGGTCGTTGACCATGCCCTGGTTGAGCGAGTTGATCGCCTTGGGGCGATTGAGCGTCACAAAACCGACACCGTCATCGACGCGGCTCAAAACCTCGTCGGATTCGTCTGTCACGCGCGTCGTCTCCCCTGAAGTGAACGGTTGACCAGCAATCTAGATCGTTACCCGCATTCCGGCGCCCGCGGGTAAGGTTTAAGTCGAGTAGGTCCGGCCCCAAATGGAGTAAACCCTCCGCTGGGAACTCGCCTGGACTACGGTTCGTTGATCAGTTGTTCACACAGCTCGAACTCACAGCTCAAGAGAGGATCCGACGGTGCGGGAGACTAGCAACCCGGTATTTCGCTCGCTGCCCAAGACGCGCGGCGGATACGCGCAGTTTGGGACTGGCGTCGCGGGCGCCGCGACCCAGTATGGGCATCAGGCGGACCCCTATGCTCCGTATGTCGACCAGCGGGCAGGCGTTTCCCGCCCGCTGACTATTGACGACGTCGTCACCAAGACCGGGATCACCCTGGCGGTGCTGTCGGCTGTCGCCGTCTTCTCCTACTTCATGGTGCAGGCCAATCAAGCGCTGGCCGCCCCGTTCACCTTCGTCGGCGCGTTCGGCGGCCTGGCCCTGGTGTTGATCGCGACCTTCGGCCGCAAGCAGGACAGCCCGGCGATCGTGCTGACCTACGCGGCACTCGAGGGTCTGTTCCTTGGCGCCATCTCGTTCCTGTTGGCCAACTTCGCGGTGTCGAGCACAAATGCCGGCGTGCTGATCGGACAGGCGGTCCTGGGCACCCTCGGGGTGTTCGTCGGGATGCTGGTCGTATACAAAACCGGCGCCATTCGGGTCACCCCGAAGTTCACCCGGATGATCGTCGCCGGCATCTTCGGTGTGGTGGTTCTGATGCTGGGCAACCTGGTGCTGGGAATGTTCGGCGTCGGCCACGGCGAGGGTATGGGGCTGCGCAGCGGCGGTCCGCTGGCCATCATCTTCTCGCTGGTCTGCATCGG
>DAIODV010000267.1:0-5675 GCA_036746615.1 Mycobacterium sp. | reverse complement strand
CTGACCTGTTGCAGCGGTTCGGTGTGCATCGGACCTGGCCGACGCACCCGCCAGGCCGTCATCGTCGGAGGGTTATGCTCCACGGCCGCAACGGGTTAGCGTCCGATATTCGAGCTACGTCGTCTGGCGAATTCATAGATCAGCAAGAGAATCACAGCGCCGATCAGCGCACCTAAGAACGAGTGCTTGATAGGCGGTGTGACTGTGAAGTGGTGCGGCGCGAAGACCACGCTGCCCAGCGTGCCGCCGACGTAGGCGCCCACGATGCCGAGCAGCGCGGTTGCAATCACGCCCAAGGGCTGCCTGCCGGGCACGATCAGTCGGGCGACGACGCCGACGATGAGACCGAGAACGATCAGCCAGATGATGTGCCAAATCATGTTCAGCTCCTTCGACTATTGACCGCTTGACCGCGCTGTCAGGTCGATACCGGGCTGGGAGCCGGCGCCGGGCCATTGCCGCCGGCGGGCTGCCCAGGCGGCGGTGGCGGAGCAGCCGGTGCTGGCGGCGGCGGCGGTGCACCCGGGGCGGGGGCCGGAGCCGGCGCAGCCGGAGCGGGCGGCGGAGCGCCCGGCGCGGGTGGCGGGGCTGCGGGGGCAGGTGGCGGAGCCGGTGCTCCAGGTGCGGGCGGCGGAGCCGCCGGGGCCGGCGGCGGCGCTCCCAGCGGGCGGATCGACTCGGCCAGCGTCGTCGCGCCTGCCTTATCCACCGGATCGTTGCGGTGCCCAGCCAGACCACGAACCAGCGCTGGTTCGCCGCACCCTGCGGTGCGTTCGGTCCCGACGGGGTGACCACTCCCGCCCAGATCTGGCCGTTCGGTTTGGTGGCGTCGCTGAATTTGACCTCGTAGTACGACGCGCCGCCGGACACACCGTTGGCGGTCAGCGGAGCGGTCTCCTGGTTGACCCGGGTTCCGGGATAGGGCATGAAGAACTCGCCCATGTCCGACGCCAGGCGGGTCGCAGCCTTGGTGTTGTCGGGTTCGGCGCTGGCGTAAAGCTTTTGGTCCAACTTGCCGAGCACGACGCGGGTGTCGTTGGCAACCGGTGGGGGCTGGCCCGGGGCGGGCGGGCCGGTTTGCTTGCTGAGCAGTGCTGAGCCGTAGTCGAGATGAGTGGCGTCTGACTCGACCCAGCCGGCCGGAATGGTGTAGCTGAACCCGCCGAGCGGGTTGTCGATGCGTCCGGGTACGGGCGCGTTCGGGTCGGTGGCCGGCGGCGCCGGTGAGTTGGGGACCGCGGCGGGCGGCGCTGCGAGTGGGTCGGCGGGTGGCGGGGCCGCAGGAGGCCCGGCCGGGCCCGGCGCGGCGTCTGCGGGTCCGTTGGGTGGCGGGGGCGCCGCTGTGGTGGGTGGTGGGGGTGGGACCGGGTCGGCGTTCGCTATCGCCGCAGGTAACGCGAGCGCGATGGCTCCGGCGCCGCTTATCGCGGCGATCGTCAGCGTCGTCCAGCGGCTTTTGGGCCGTGTCGAGTTTGCGTCCACCTCGTCCATGAGCAAAAACCTACCGTGTTACCAGCGGGGGGCAAGGGCGTAATGGGGACGATGTTATTGATTTGCCGCTGATCGCGGCGACGTCATCCGGCACATCAACGCAGATCAGCGCGCAGGCTCGGAGAGCCCTTGCGGTCGCGGTCGCCAGTGCCATTTCGGTCGTTGCCGGGCGCGTCTTCAGGGTCCGGCGAAGCCGGCTTGGTTCAGCACTTTCTGGCCCGTCGGCCCAGTCACCAGGTTGATGAATCTCTGGGCCAGCGCGGGTTGCGACGCATGTTTGAGGACGGCGATCGGATACACGTTGGTCGCATCAGCCGACTCGGCGAACCTGATAGTGCTCACCTTGTCACCGGCGCTGCGTGCATCGGTGAGGTAGGCGATCCCGGCGTCTGCGGCGCCGCTGGTGACCTTGGCCACGACGTCGGACACGGCCGGTTCTTCACTGATCGGGTTGAGGTGGACGCCGGTGGTGTCTTCGATGCGCTGCGTCAATGCTCCGCAGGGCACCGGCTCGCGGCACACCACGACTTTGACATCGGGCTTGGCGAGATCGGCGAAGACGTGAATCTGCTTGGGATCGCCTGGCGCCGTGACGATCACCAGCGTGTTGGACGCGAAATTGATCGGATCGGTCTCGGTCAAGCCCGCCTTGGCCACCGTGTCCATTTGCGCGCTGTCGCTCGAGGCGAAGATGTCAGCGGGCGCACCCGAAGTCAGCCGAGTCGCCAGTTCCGACGAGGTCGCGAAGTCGAAATCCACAGTGGTGCCGGGATTGTCGGTCTGGAACTTCCCGGCGAGCAGCGTGAAGGTCGGCTTCAGCGAAGCGGCAGCGAACACCATGATCGATTGACCTTGCGATGCGGGGTGCGATGCCCGCGGTGGCTTCGAGCCACACGACGACACATTGGTCGCGAGCACCAGACACATAAAGCCGGACGCGAGCGCTCGCACGGTCGTCAGCCGGGGCGTCATGGTTGCAAGCGTTGTCCAAATGGTGACCACGCCGTGCCGCATTCAGAGTTTCATTCTCTAGCTACCGTCCAGTAACATGTACGAAGATTGACGCCATACACGACATTCAATGCTGAATACGAGGAGGTCATGGCGGTGGAGGTGCTGGTCACCGGGGGCGATACCGAACTGGGTCGCGCCGTTGCTGAGGGTTTCCGCGACGCGGGCCACACGATCACCCTGCTCGGCGCACGTCGAGACGATCTCGAAGTAGCCGCCAAGGAACTCGAAGCGGACGCAATCGTCTGCGACGCCACCGACCCGGCCAGCCTCGCGGAGGCCCGGAGGCTATTCCCGCACCACCTCGACACCATCGTCAACATCCCGGCGCCGCGCTGGAACTCTGGCGACCCTCGCGCGTACTCGCTGTCAGACCTGGCCGCCGCCTGGCGTAACTCGCTGGACGCCACCGTGCTGTCGGCGGTGCTGACCCTGGACACCGTGGGCGATCACCTGCGCTCCGGCGGGTCGATCATCGGCGTCGTGCCGGAGAACCCGCGCGCAGGTAGTGCTGAGGCGGCGATCAAGGCCGCGCTGTCCAACTGGGTTTCGGGCCAGGCGACGATCTTCGGCACCCGCGGTATCACGGTCAACGCCATTGCCGCCGGGCGCGGCGCGCAGCCAGGGTATGACGGGCTGTCCAGCACGCCGCCGTCGGTCGCCGACGAGGTCGCGCGGTTGGCGCTCTTTCTGACGAGTCCCGCCGCCCGGAATATCACCGGACAGCTTTTGCACGTCAGCCATGGTGCGCTGACGCAATTCGCCTAACGCGAACAATTCGCTCCTGCACCCCCGCCGCCCGCGGAGGGTCATTAGGGTAGACCGCGTGACTATCCGACTTGGCTTGCAAATTCCCAACTTCTCCTATGGCACCGGTGTTGAGCAGCTCTTCCCCACTGTTCTCGCGCAAGCACGCGAGGCCGAATCGGCGGGATTCGATTCGGTTTTCGTGATGGACCACTTCTACCAGCTGCCGATGCTGGGTTCGCCCGACCAGCCGATGCTCGAGGCCTACACCACTCTTGGCGCGCTGGCGACGGCGACCGAGCGAGTTCAGTTGGGCGCCTTGGTAACTGGCAACACCTATCGCAACCCGACCCTGCTAGCCAAGATCATCACCACATTGGATGTGGCCAGCGGCGGCCGCGCGATTCTCAGTATCGGGACAGGCTGGTTCGAGCTGGAACATCGCCAGCTTGGTTTCGAATTCGGCACCTTCACCGAGCGGTTCGACCGGGTCGAGGAGGCATTGCAAATCCTCGACCCGATGCTCAAGGGTGAACGGTCGACGTTCTCCGGCAAGTGGTACACGACTGAATCGGCCTTCGCCGAACCGCGCTACCGCGACCACATTCCGCTCCTGATCGGCGGCAGCGGCGAGAAGAAGACCTTCTCCATCGCCGCGCGCTATGCCGACCACCTCAACGTCATCGCCGGATTCGACCAACTGCCGGGCAAGCTCGACGCGTTGGCCAAACGCTGCGACGAGGCCGGCCGCGACCCTTCGACGTTGGAAACCAGCATCCTGCTAACGGTGCTGTTGGACGACAACGCCAAGCCAGACCAAGTCCCGGCGGAGATGAGCCAACGCATGCTGGCGGGCAGTGCCGACTACATCGCCGAACAGGTCCAGGCCAAGGTGCTGGACGCCGGCATCGACGGCGTGATCATCAACATCCCGTTCTATACGCCGGGTGTGGTGACCGCGGCCGCTGAGGCGCTGCGCCCCCTGGTCGCCTAGCTCGACGCCTTACCGCCCTTGCGGCCGGCGGCCTTTTTCTGGGAAGTGTTTCCGCCACTACCGGATCCGCTGCTACGCCTGCTTTGACTGCTGCCTGAGCTCTTGCCGCCTCGACTGGACGACCCGGGCGAATTCGAGATCGCCGCGGCCCGGGATTTGCTCATTCCCTTTTTCCGTAGGCCCTCGTATTGCTTGTCGTTCTTGACGCTCGAACCATGATCCTTCGTCACTGTTCCTCCTTGGGGTCCGTGCTTGCGGATACCCCTTCGCAAGCGCGAGAACACCCGGGCGATCAGCCCAAGGCCTGGGCGACGCGGGTCACTCCTGCGGGCCGTGGTGGGGGTGATCACATGGGAAGGCATCGATAATTGCAGGTCCGGGCGACTACCGTATTGGGTGAACGCCGTCGCGATCGAGGAGCAAGCCAACTATGAGCGCCCACCCCGAAGCCAGTGCACCGCAACCTCGGCACCGGGTGGTCGTCATTGGATCAGGATTCGGCGGCTTGAACGCGGTCAAGAAGCTCAAGCACGCGGACGTCGATATCAAGTTGATCGCCCGCACCACCCATCACCTGTTTCAGCCGATGCTGTACCAGGTGGCGACGGGCATTGTCGCCGAAGGCGCGATCGCTCCCCCGACACGTGTGATCCTGCGCGAACAACGCAACGTTCAGGTCCTGTTGGGCGATGTCACGCACATCGACTTGGCCGGCAAGTTCGTCGTCTCGGAATTGCTCGGCCACACCTACGAGACTCCGTATGACAGTCTGATCATCGCTGCCGGCGCCGGCCAGTCCTACTTCGGCAACGACCACTTCGCCGAGTTCGCCCCCGGCATGAAGTCCGTCGATGACGCGCTGGAACTGCGTGGCCGCATCCTGAGTGCGTTCGAGCAGGCGGAACGATCCAACGATCCGGAGCGCCGCAAGAAACTGCTCACCTTCACCGTCGTCGGTGCCGGGCCGACCGGGGTCGAAATGGCCGGGCAGATCGCCGAATTGGCCGAGTACACGTTGAAAGGCGCGTTCCGCCATATCGATTCGACCAAGGCGCGGGTGATCTTGCTCGATGCTGCGCCGGCGGTGCTGCCGCCGATGGGCGAGAAGCTGGGCAAGAAAGCGGCCGCTCGATTGGAGAAGATGGGCGTCGAGATCCAACTCGGCGCGATGGTCACCGACGTCGACCGCGACGGCATCACCGTCAAGGACTCCGACGGCACTGTTCGCCGCATCGAATCCGCCTGCAAGGTCTGGTCGGCCGGTGTCTCGGCCAGCCCGCTGGGTCGCGATCTGGCCCGCCAGTCATCGGTTGAACTCGACCGCGCCGGCCGCGTCAAGGTACTGCCGGACTTGTCGCTGCCGGGCTACCCCAACGTGTTCGTGGTCGGTGACATGGCTGCGGTCGACGGTGTCCCCGGTGTGGCGCAGGGC
>DAIODV010000266.1:2111-5696 GCA_036746615.1 Mycobacterium sp. | reverse complement strand
CTGCGATTGCTGGACGGCTCCGAGGATAACCTGCTTCGATGCCGGAAGCAAGAAGCCCCTCCGGCGTGCCTGTGGACCTTAGCTGCGGACGGCCACTCCGGAACTCCAGCGGACTCCGTCGCCGGCCGCCATCTCGCTGACCGCAAACCCGTTTGCGGCGCTATACTCCAGAGCCTCGGCGGGTAACTCGGAAGCCGTGCTCAGCGCGATGACCGCCGGACCGGCGCCAGATAGCACAGCTGCCACCTTGTAACGCCGCAACAATCGAAGGTATTCCGCCGATGTCGGCATCGTGGGCCCGCGCTGTGGCTGATGCAGCATATCCTCGGTCGCTGCCATCAATAGGTCGGGTCGTTCGGTCAACGCGACCACCAGCAGCGCTGCGCGGCTGAGATTAAAGCGGGCATCGTCGTGGCTGACCTGCGCGGGGAGCAGCACCCGCGCCTCCGCGGTCGACGAGCGCTGCTCGGGAATGGCGGTGAACAGGTGAATGTCGGGATGTAACTGTAGCGGCACAGCCGCGAAGCTGGGCAAATCGCCGCTGCGCTCGGTCCACGACACCACGGCGCCCCCCAGCACCGAGGCCGCGGCGTTGTCGGGATGGCCTTCGAATTCCGACGCCAATTGGATCAGCTGGTCTTCGCTCAGCGGGGTCGAACCCGCTTGTGCAACAAGACCATTGACCGCCCCAAGTCCGCCGACCACGGCTGCAGCCGAGGAACCGAGACCCCGCGAGTGCGGAATTACGTTTCGGCACCGCACTTTCAAGCCCGGCGCGCTGACCCCGGCCGCGTGCAGTCCGCGCTCAACGGCGCGAACCACCAAATGGCCGGAGTCGAGCGCCAACTCACCGGCGCCTTCGCCATCAACTTCGACGATCAGACCGGAATCGGTTGTCTCGACGATGATTTCGTCGTAGAGATTCAGTGCCAATCCGATACTGTCGAAGCCCGGGCCGAGGTTGGCGCTCGAGGCCGCGACGACCGAAGTGGCCAGCAGCCCGGCAGGCAGCAGTTGTGCCACTAGACGAGCCCCAGTTTCGCGACGACGGCGACCGGGTCGACGGGCACCGGGGACACGGTGGGCATGTCTCGCAGCGCGGTGTCGGGATCTTTGAGGCCGTTGCCGGTCACGGTGCACACAACGGTCGATCCCGGCGCCACCCAGCCGTCCTCGACGGCCTTGAGAAGACCGGCGATGCTGGCCGCCGACGCCGGTTCCACGAAGACGCCTTCGGTGGCCGCCACCAGGTGATATGCGGCCAGGATCTCGTCATCAGTGGCCGCGAGGAAGCGTCCCTTGGACTGCTGTTGCGCCTCGACGGCCGACGCCCACGACGCCGGCGAGCCGATGCGGATCGCGGTGGCGATGGTCTCGGGCTGGCTCACCGGCTCGCCAAACACCAACGGCGCTGCTCCGGCCGCCTGGGTGCCCAGCATCCGCGGGAGCCTGTCGATCACGCCGTCAGCGTGATATTCGGTGTAGCCCTTCCAGTACGCCGTGATGTTGCCGGCATTGCCAACCGGGAGGGAGTGGACGTCGGGGGCGACGCCCAGGGCGTCGACGATCTCGAACGCTGCGGTCTTCTGGCCCTCGATGCGCACCGGGTTGACGGAGTTGACCAACGAGATAGTCGGGAAGTCGGCGACGATCTTGCGCGCGAGTTCCAGGCAGTCGTCGAAGTTGCCGTCGATCTGGATGATCTTGGCGCCATGCATCACTGCCTGCGCCAGCTTGCCCATCGCGATCTTGCCCTGCGGAATCAGCACCGCACAGGTGATGCCGGCGCGGGCGGCGTAGGCCGCCGCCGACGCCGAGGTGTTGCCCGTCGACGCGCACAACACGGCCTGCTGACCGCGCGCCACCGCGTCGGTGACGGCCATCGTCATGCCACGGTCCTTGAACGAGCCGGTGGGGTTGAGACCCTCCACCTTGAGATGCACCGTGCAGCCGGTCTTCACCGAGAGCCGGGTTGCCGCTATCAGCGGGGTGCCGCCTTCGAGCAGGGTGACCGGAGCCCAGTCGTCGCCGACCGGCAGCCGATCCCGATAGGCCGCGATCACACCCGGCCACGGCTGATGGGTGCTGGTTTTGGCGGCGCTTGCCGAACTCATTCGCTGGTTCCTTCCAACCGCAGGACGCTGGCCACGCCCTGTACTACGTCGAGGTCGGCCAGCGCTTCGACGGTTTCGGACAATGCAGCATCGGTGGCGGTGTGGGTGACGACCACGATGCGCGCGCCTACCCGTTGTCCTTCTTCGTCGACCATGCCTTCCTGGCGAACTTCGGCAATGCTGACTTCGCGCTTGGCGAATTCCGCTGCAACCGAGGACAATACGCCCGGCTTGTCTGCGACGTTCATGCTTACGTAGTAGCGGGTGGAGATGAACCCCATTGGCGCGATGGGAAGTTGGGCGTACTTGGACTCCTTGGGTCCGCGGCTGCCCAGTACCCGGTTGCGAGCTGCCATCACCAGATCCCCGGTCACCGCTGACGCGGTTGGCGCTCCCCCGGCGCCCTGACCGTAGAACATCAGCCGGCCCGCGGCTTCTGCCTCGACCACCACGGCGTTGAATGCGCCGTTGACCGTGGCCAGCGGATGTGACAACGGCACGAGCGCGGGATAGACCCGAGCCGAAACCCGCTGCTGCCCATCGTCCGTGGTGATTCGCTCACAGATCGACAGCAGTTTGATCGTGCAGCCCAGGGCCCGCGCGGAGACAAAGTCGTCCGGGGTGATCTTCGTGATGCCCTCGCGGTAGACGTCGTCGGCGGTCACTCGCGTGTGGAATGCGATGGACGCCAAGATGGCAGCTTTGGCGGCGGCATCATAACCTTCCACATCCGCGGTGGGGTCGGCCTCGGCGTAGCCCAGCGCGCTGGCATCGGCCAGCGCACCCTCGTAATTGGCGCCGGTGCTGTCCATTTCGGAGAGGATGTAGTTGGTGGTGCCGTTGACGATCCCGGCTACCCGCTGCACGGTGTCGCCGGCCAGCGACTGGGTCAGCGGCCGGATCACCGGGATAGCCCCGGCCACCGCAGCCTCGAAATACAGGTCCACGTGAGCGCTTTCGGCTGCTTGCGCAAGCTCTCCGGTGGCGACCGATAGCAGAGCCTTGTTTGCCGTGACGATGGACTTGCCGTGCTCGAGTGCGGACAGGATCGCCTTGCGCGACGGCTCGACCGGGCCCATCACTTCGACGACGATGTCGACGTCTTCGCGGGAGACCAGTTCTTCGATGTTGTCGGTCAGCAGATCGATCGGCACTCCGCGATCAGCGGCGACCCGCCGTACGCCGATGCCGCGCAGAGCAAGCTGCGCGCCAATCCGGGCGGCGAGATCGTCAGCACTGTCCTCGATAATGCGAACCACTTCACTGCCCACATTGCCCAGTCCCAATACCGCTACACCAACTGGCTTTTCAGCACCGTTCACGCCTCACCTCACCTCCAGACTCAAAAGATCGTCGACGGTCTCTCTGCGCAGGATCAGACGGGCCTGCCCCTCGCGCACAGCCACCACTGCCGGGCGGCCAATCAAGTTGTATCGGCTCGACAGCGAATAGCAGTAAGCACCGGTGGCTG
>DAIODV010000266.1:0-2101 GCA_036746615.1 Mycobacterium sp. | reverse complement strand
CGACAGCAACCAGATCGCCTGGCGCGATATCGTCGGGAACCCACGCATCCCGGACCACGATATCGCCGCTCTCGCAATGCTTGCCCACGACGCGGGCCAGCGTGGGAGCGGCATCGGTGGCCCTGGAAACCAGTCGAACGTCGTATTCGGCACCGTAAAGCGAGGTGCGGATATTGTCGCTCATCCCGCCGTCCACACTGACATAACGGCGGGCCGCTGATGCGCTCACGGCGACGTCTTTCACCGTGCCGACCTCATATAGCGTGATGGTCCCTGGCCCGGCGATCGCGCGGCCGGGCTCAACAACCAACCGGGGAACCGGCAGGCCCACCGCCGCGGATTCGTTGCGCACGATGGAGCCGAGCTTGTCGGCCAGTTCGTGCACCGGCGGCGGATCGTCGTTGGGCAGATACGAGATGCCCAGACCGCCACCAAGATCGACAGTGGCGATCTGAGCGGTCTTGTCGACCCCGAACTCGGCGACGATGTCGTGCAGCAGGCCGATCACCCGGTGCGCGGCCAGTTCGAAGCCGGCGACGTCGAAGATCTGTGAGCCGATGTGACTGTGCAGGCCCACGAGCCGAAGGTGGTCGGTAGCGAAAACCCGTCGCACCGCGGCCATCGCCGTGCCGTTGGCCAGCGACAGCCCGAACTTCTGGTCTTCGTGGGCGGTGGAGATGAACTCGTGGGTGTGGGCTTCGACGCCGACCGTGACACGGATCAGCACATCCTGAACGACACCGGCCTCGCCGGCGATCGCATCAAGGCGCTCGATCTCGACCATCGAGTCCAGCACGACATGCCCGATGCCGGCTTTGACCGCCGCGGTGAGCTCAGCAACCGATTTGTTGTTGCCGTGCAGTGCAATCCGCTCAGGCGGGAAGTTCGCGTGCAGTGCGACTGCGAGCTCGCCGCCGGTGCAGACGTCGAGCGAGAGGCCTTCCTCGTCGATCCAGCGCGCAATTTCGCTGCACAGGAAAGCCTTGGCCGCGTAGTGCACGTTGGCGCCGCCGCCGAACGCGGTAGCGATCTCGCGACAGCGTGACCGAAAGTCGTCTTCGTCGACAACGAAAAGCGGTGTGCCGTACTCCTGCGCCAGCCAGTTCAGCGCGACACAGGCAATGCTGACAACCCCGTCGTCGCCGCGAACCGCGTTGCGCGGCCATACGTTCGGTGCCAGTTCAAGAAGTTCCTGCGTCGACTGCGGGCGCGGTGGAACACCGCCGAGATGAAACTCCTCGGCGTGCCGCGGACCGGCTGGATGGGCGCTCACATTCGCTCCGGAGCACGAACACCCAGAATCGCCAACCCGTTGGCGATCACCTGACGGGCAGACTGACACAGCGCCAGACGGGCAGTGTGCAGATCGTTGGGCGCCTCGTCGCCCTGCGGCAACACCCGGCACGAGTCGTAGAACCGATGGTAGTCGCCGGCAAGATCTTCCAGGTAACGGCACACCCGGTGCGGTTCGCGCAGTGCCGCCGCGGTTTTCAGCACGCGCGGGAACTCGCCGAGGTTGCGCACCAGCGTGCCCTCTTTGTCGTGGGTGAGCAGCTCGAGATGGCTGGTGTCCGGGATCAGGCCGAGCTCGGCGGCGTTGCGGGCCAGCGCGGAGAGTCGGGCATGCGCGTATTGCACGTAGTAGACCGGGTTTTCGTTAGACGCCGACGACCACAGCGCCAAGTCGATGTCGATCGGGGTGTCCACAGATGAGCGGATCAGGCTGTAGCGAGCGGCGTCCACACCGATCGCCTCGACCAGATCGTCGAGCGTAATCACGGTGCCCGCGCGCTTGCTCATCTTCACCGGCTGGCCGTCGCGGACCAGATTGACCATCTGACCGATCAGCACCTCGACGGTGGCCGGGTCGTCGCCGAACGCGGCCGCGGCAGCCTTCAGTCGCGAGATGTAGCCGTGGTGATCGGCGCCGAGCATGTAGATGCACAGGTCGAAGCCGCGTTGACGCTTGTCCAGGTAATAGGCGAGGTCGCCGGCGATGTAGGCGGGTTTGCCATCGCTCTTGATCACGACGCGGTCTTTGTCGTCACCAAAAGCGCTGGTGCGCAACCAGGTTGCGCCGTCCTTCTCGTAGATGTTGCCG
>DAIODV010000265.1:2755-5712 GCA_036746615.1 Mycobacterium sp. | reverse complement strand
TGTCCGACACCAGACTACTCTATATTCGTAGTGTCAATCAAAACCCAGCCGAACGGACAGCACGTGGCCGCTCCCGCCAGCCCCCTCGCCCAACTGGATGCACCGGCGCAGCTGCCGGCCGCCAAGTCGCCGCGTGCCGCGGACGACTCCGATCGGTACCAACTGCACGTGGTCGCAACCACCGTCGCCGATGTGGTCACGTCGATCGGCGGGCTGATCTTCGATCGGGCGATGGCGGGGTGGGACGTCACGGTCGCGGTCGACGGCGATGTCAGCGGAGTCATTGACGACCTGCCGCTTCGGATATTGGGCGCCAGGGTCGCGGGAAGCCCCTTCCGGCCGCACGTGCTTGCCGTCGCAACCGATGTTTTCGTCGCCAACGAACCGATCCGTCGGTTGGCGCTTGCGGCCCGCAAGGGCAAGGCGACCGACGTGCTGCTGTGGGGTCGGCGCCATCCGCCGCATCTGAACCGCAGGTTCGTGCCGGTTCGGCACCGGCCGAGCGCCGCCGCGTTGGTGTTCAAATCTCATGCCCTGGCCGGTCGGACAACTGCGGCCTCAGCGACCGATGAGGGTTTCTATTCGATGGGCTGACCTGCCGTCAGCCGGGCTTGCGGGCTGTCACAAACTGCAGGGTGCGTTGGGTCTGCTGCTCGACGTCGACTAGACCGGCCGAGGTGAACAGGTCGACGAACACGTCACGATCGAACATGCGAAGCCCGATCACGCGGGCCCCGGCCGTCATCGCGGTGCGGACCGGCGCCGATTGCCCGGCGTAGCTCGTCAGGATCGCCATCCGGCCGCCGGGGGCGAGCACCCGCACCATTTCGCGCGCAACCTGAAACGGCTCAGGCATCAGATACAGGGCGCCGAAACAACAGACGGCGTCGAATGTTTCATCGTCGAACGGCAGCGTGCTCGCATCGCCGCGGACGTAGCAGGTGCGTGGTCCGTCGTTGTCGAGTACCGCGCGCTTGAGCATCGGTTCGGAGATGTCAAAGCCGATCGCCAAACCGCCGTCGGGCAGCTGGTGCGCTAACTGACCGGTGAAATTACCTGGGCCGCAAGCGACGTCGAGCAGCCGGTGCGCGCCGGACAGATGTAATGCGTCGGCCGCGCGACGTTGCTCGGCGCCGGTGGTGACACCGCTGGCTACGTAGAAGGCCACCGGGCGCCAGAGTCGTTCGTATACGCCAGCGACCAGCGGGCTGTTCATCGCCCGCTGGGCGAACGTGGGGACTGGCGCTGCCGCCCCTTCGCCGAGCACGTCGAGGAAACCGTGGCGCACGGTCGCTTCGCGAACGAGCAGGTTGCGGGTCGTCGCGATGGGATCGCCGGTGCTGTCCATTCCGCGAGTCTGGACCTTGCTGCGAGGAGAATCCAACCCATAACCTTGGCAGCACCGGATCCCGACCGGGGGAGAGCGGATTTGGCATCGTGACCGACCTGACCGCGCTGCGCGCCGACGAACTCGCCGCGTTGGACATCTTCAAAGGATGTCCGCCAGAGGATCTGATGCCGCTGGCGGCGAGCCTGCAGCCGCTGCGGGCCGCTGCGGGCCAAGTGCTGATGCAGCAGGGTGAGCAGGCCGTTTCCTTCTTGCTGATCTCGTCGGGCACCGCCGAGATCAAGCACGTCGGCGACGACGAGGTGGTGACCGTCGAGCAGGTGTCCGCGGGCATGATCGTCGGCGAGATCGCCCTGCTGCGTGATATCCCGCGCACGGCGACCGTGACCACCACCGAGCCGCTCAGCGGCTGGATCGGCGACAACGACGCGTTCGCCCGGCTGGTGCATATCCCGGGAATCATGGGCCGGCTGGTGCGCACGGTCCGCCAGCGACTGGCCGCTTTCCTCACGCCGATCCCGGTCAGGGTTCGCGACGGAACGGAGTTGCTGCTCCGGCCGGTGTTGCCCGGTGACAGCGAGCGAACGCTGCGGGGGCACGTCTGGTTCTCCAGTGAGACGCTGTATCGACGGTTCATGTCGGCGCGGGTCCCCAGCCCGGCGCTGATGGACTACTTGGCCGAGGTCGACTATGTCGACCACTTCGTGTGGGTGATGACCGATGCGGATGGCAACCCGGTGGCGGACGCCCGCTTCGTCCGCGACGACCACGATCCCACCATCGCCGAGATCGCGTTTACCGTCGCCGACGCCTATCAGGGCCGCGGTATCGGCTCCTTCTTGATCGCCGCGCTCAGTGTCGCCGCCCGGCTCGACGGAGTCGAAAAGTTCTCTGGCCGAATGCTCGCCGACAACCTGGCGATGCGGACGATCATGGACCACTTCGGCGCCTTCTGGGAGCGCGACGACGTAGGCGTGGTCACCACCGTCATCGACGTGCCCCGCGAGATTCCGTTGAGCCGTGACATGGCGGATCAGATCAAACGCACTGCGCGCCAAGTTATTCGGGCTGTCGCCTAGCATGCGGCCCTGGGTCGCCGCCGTCATTGTGTTCGTTTTGCTGCTCACCTCATGTGGGCACGCCCGCCAACCCACGCCGGCATCGCCGGGTACCACGCCGCTTCGCCATATCGAGCCGGCCAACATCAAACGGGTGGGACGTGAACTCCCGCCCGGCTATGAGGTGACCACGGTTTCCGGTCAGGCTGCGCCCCCGGCGATCTGGGGTCTCGGCGCCAATAGCGCATCGAACCCCGCGCGCTGCGCAGCGCTTGCCGACCCGGCCGGCGGTCACGGGCAATCCGCTCAAGGCATTTCGGGATCCGGTGCAGGCGGCATCGTCTACGCAGTGGTCGCGGCTGCGCCCAGCGGACCGGTTTCACTGGATCAGTCGCTGGTCGCCCAGTGCCAGGCGTGGACCATGACCGGCGGGCGTGCCACTGGCCGCGTTAATCTGATTGCCGCGCCGCGCATCGACGCGGAAGACCTGGTGCTGGGCGATGCGGGCGTTGTGGCAGACCGCGAGCGCGGTGGAGTCTACAAAGCTGATG
>DAIODV010000265.1:0-2745 GCA_036746615.1 Mycobacterium sp. | reverse complement strand
ACTGCCCGCGTTCATCTGATCGCCGCGCCGCGCATCGACGGCACCGAAACCCTCGGCATGACTACCGATATCACCACGTCGGTCGAAGGCGGCAACCAAATAGTCTCCCGGACAAACACCTTCACGGCTTATCTCGGCGACTACTACGCGTTCACCACGCTGATCAGTGACCCCGGCTCACCGCACTCGTCGCTGACGCCGCAGTTCGCTGCCGACCTGCTGGTGAAAGCCGTGTCGGCGTTACGCGCCTAACGCTGGTGCATTAGATTGACGCGGATGATGCGGATAGCGGTCGCGATCGGAAGTGCATGCGTGCTGGCGGCCTGTTCATCTCACTCGTCAGACAACGCCCCTTCCGCCGATATCACCAAGATTTCACAGGTCGACTCGTCCTTCGGACCGGGATATAAGGTCAAGGACGTCCCGAAGACCGGGATTGATCCGAAGGTGCTTTCAACGCACAAGCTTCCACCGGGGCTGAGTTTCGACCCGCCAGATTGCTCGTCATTCGTGGTCGGCGAGGACATGCCGGCGGGGCTGCAGGGAAACATGGCCGCTGTCGCTGCCGAGGGTGCCGGTAACCGCTTCATTGCCATGGCCGTGCAGACGTCCCAACCGGTGCCGTTCAACGAGCCGGGCCGAAACTGCCAGAAGGTGGCATTTCAAGGTGGCCGGATGCGCGGCCTCATCGAGGTTGTCGCTGCACCGCATATCGATGGGGCGCGCACGTTGGGGGTGCACCGTGTGCTGCAAACGGTGGTGGAGGGAAAGCCGCGCAGCGGCGAGATTTACAACTACTCTGCGCACTTTGGTGACTATCAGGTGATCATCACCGCCAACCCGCTGCTGCAACAAGGCAAGCCGGTCAGTCCCGTCGACACCAATCGGGCGCGCGACTTGCTGGTCAAATCGGTCGCGGCAATCAGAAGCTGACTAGCGCACGTCTTTTGGCCGGAACTGGATACTGACCCGCGGGCCGGTGGCGGACGACGTTTTGGGAACCGAATGTTCCCAGGTTCGTTGACACGAACCGCCCATCACCAGAAGATCGCCGTGCGCCTGTGGTAGCCGCAACGACTGCCCGCCACCGCGGGGCCGCATCGCGAAGGTGCGGGTGGCGCCGAGGCTGACGATCGCGACCATGGTGTCCTGCGTGCTGGCACGGCCGATGGTGTCGCCGTGCCACGCGACGCTGTCCGATCCGTCGCGATACCAGCACAGGCCTACGGTGGTGAACGGCTCGCCCAACTCGCCGGCATAGATGTCGTTGAGCCGCCGTCGCAGCCGGCTCAGCCGCGGATGCGGTGGCTCCTCGACGGTGAAGTCGTGAAAACTCACAAGGCGGGGGACATCGAGGACTCGGTCGTACATCTGGCGGCGCTCGGCTCGCCACGGCACTGTCGCCAGCAGTTCGGTCAACAAGTCGTCGGCGCCGGTCAACCAACCTGACCGGATATCGATCCACGCTCCGTTGCCGAGCGGTCTGCGCTCGTTGCACTCGAATAACGATTCCTGTACCGCAATCGCCACGGGACCCAGTCTATCGCACACGCGTTCGAACTACAGGCGGGCCGGCCCCGGGCCTTGCTCGGCGAGCACGTCGCCGGGATTGGACAGCGCGCAGCTGCGCAGACTCAAGCAACCGCAGCCGATGCAGTCGGCGAGGTTGTCGCGCAACCGCTGAAGATGCAGGATCCGATCGTCGAGGTCGGCCCGCCAGCCCGCCGACAGCCGTGCCCAGTCCCTGCTGGTTGGAATCCGATCGCTGGGCAGCGTGGCAAGTGCCGCACGCACGCGCGCCAACGGGATGCCCAGCCGGTGCGACATCCTGATAAAGGCGACGCGGCGTAACGTTTCGCGACTGTAGCGGCGCTGGTTGCCCGACGTGCGCCTGCTGGTGATCAGTCCCTGGCGCTCGTAGAAGTGCAAAGCCGACACCGCGACGCCGGCCCGAGCCGCCAATTCGCCGGGAAGCAGTTCCTCGGTGTCCACAACCTCAACCATAATTGAGGTGACGGTTTCGGGATACGGTGCTAAGTGTGAGCAGTCGCGAGCTGGGGTCCAACTCCGAAGTGGGTGCGCTTAGGGTTGCCATCCTGCACCGGCCAGGCGCCGAACTGCGCCGCCTCACACCACGCAACAACGATGATCTGCTGTTCGACGGATTGCCCTGGGTCGCAAGGGCACAGGAAGAACACGATGCTTTCGCCGAGTTGCTCAGCTCCCGCGGCGTCGAGGTATTGCTGCTGTCCAACCTGTTGACTGAAGCTCTCGGCAGTGGCGCGGCCAGGATGCAGGGCATCGCTGCCTCAGTGGACGCTCCACGCCTCGGAATGTCTCTGGCGCAAGAGCTCTCGGCATATTTGCGCGGTCTTGACCCGGCCGCATTGGCGCACGTGCTGATGGCTGGCATGACGTTCGACGAGCTGCCATCGGATGCGCGCGCGGACGATTCGCTGGTTCATCGAATGCATCACGGGCATGACTATGTCATCGAGCCGCTGCCCAACCTGGTCTTCACCCGCGACTCGTCGATCTGGGTCGGACCACGGATTGTCATCCCGTCGTTGGCGCTACCGGCGCGGGTACGCGAGGCGTCGTTGACCGACTTGATCTATGCCCACCATCCGCGATTCACCGGTGTGCGGCGGGCCTACGAATCGCGCACCGCACCCGTCGAAGGCGGTGATGTGCTGTTGCTGGCCCCGGGTGTGATCGCCATCGGGGTAGGAGAGCGGACCACTC
>DAIODV010000264.1:0-5744 GCA_036746615.1 Mycobacterium sp. | reverse complement strand
CTCGTTTGGCCTCGCTCACCTGTCCGGCCATCGCAAGCGCTTGCGTCAAACTCAATCGGCAGCGGAACAGCCAACCACCCATGTCACCGACAGTTTCCAGGCTGACCCGGGCCTCGCCCAGCCATCGAAGGGCGCGGTCCACGTTGCCCTGTGCCAGCGCCGCTTGCCCGAGCAGGACGAGGCTACTGTGCGGAAACCAACTGTCTTCGCTCTCGGGGCGCGCCTCGAGAGCGACACGTTCGGCCTCGTCCAGATAGCCGGCGAGCTTCAGGGCGATCATGTGCCGGTATGCCAGGCCCATGCGCAGCACCGCGGCATCGGGCGTGCGCGCGGCGGCGGCGTAGCTGCTGGTACTCACCGCGCCGATCTCATCCGCGCGGCCCAGCATCCCCAAGCCGCCGAACAGGCCCCAATTGGCCATCACCATGAGGCGGTCGGGCAACGATGCGTCGGCAAGAGCTTCGTTGGCGGCCTGTACCGCTTCCAGGGGTCGCCCGAGATCGGCGCAAATTGCCGCTCGCACTGCAGCTAGCCGATGCATGGCGCTGGGTTCGGTCACTCGCCTGCCGGCATCGTCCAGTACTGCCTCGGCGTCGGCCGGCCGACGAAGGGTCCAGAACAGATTGTGTGTCCGCTGCTCGGCGATTTGCACTCGCTCAAGGTCGGTCGTGGCGTGCTCGACTAGCGGCGCCAGCTCGCGCTCGGCCTCAACGGCTTGTCCGTGCCAAACCAGGCAATAGCAATACGCCAGCTGTGACTCCATGCCGCCGCCAGCTTGCACCGCGGCCCGGGCTAGCCGCTCGGCGAGCGGCGTATCGAGCCGAATCGCAGTTCGGGCGGCCGCCAGGAACAGCTCTGGGTCGGGGTCAAGGTCAGAATCCAACATTAATGTCGCGCGGCGCACCACTATTCGTGCATCGTCACGACGATCGCCCGCCCCGAGTTCCTCGGCGACGAGTCCTCTCAGCCGTCGAAGCCGGGTAGGGGGCGCACGTTCCTTGCGCACCTCGCCGTAGAGCGGATGCGCGATCCGTACTTCGACGGCGCCGTCAACCTGCTCAAGGGTGATCAGGCCGCGCACATCGGCCTCTTCGACCGCCGCAGGATCGGTGATCTTGGCAAGCGAGCGAAGTTCAATCGGCTCAGCGACCGCGAGCAGATCGATCACGGTGCCGATGGCTGGTGGCAGCGCACCGATCCTCGATTCGATTAACTCGATCAACGCCGCTGCAACGACCGGCTTGCCGGTCCAGCGCCAATGACCCTGCTGCTCCACCAGCCGTGCGTCGGCGACCTCCTGCTGGACGATGTGGTGCAGGTACAACGCGTTGCCGCGCGTCAGCTTCCACAGGCGACTCGTGGTGGCTCGGTCGATGGGTCCACCGAGAGCTGCGGATAACAGTGTGGCGGTTTCGTCGGCAGACAGCGGCTGCAGGTCGAGCCGCTCGAACTGGCCACCGGCCCAAAGCTCCTGTACCCCAGTGGGAATCGCTTCACCGTCACGGACCGTCATCACCACTTTGCCTGCGCGTCGGTGAATGATCTGGTGCAGAGCAAAAGCGGAGAGGTCGTCGAGCAGGTGAACATCGTCTACGCCGATAATCGCTGTGCTGCCCTCTGGTGTGGACGTCAGCGATTCGATCACGCCGCGGACGAGTTGCATATTGTCGGTGCTTGGCGGAGTCCACGGGGCGAACGCGCCGAGCGGAAGATGCCGTGCGGACGATGTCGCGACCGCCCAGCGAACTTCGTAGCCTTTCGAAGCGGCCAAAGTGAGGGCTTCGCGGGCGATCCGGCTCTTTCCTACGCCAGCCGCGCCGCAAATAACGATCCCGGAGATGTCGGGATCCGATATGGCGGCTTCAATGGCGTGTAGTTCCTGCGCGCGGCCGGTCAGGGGCCACTTCAAGTGCACCGATAAAGCGTACGAGCGTCCGCAGCGGCCTCGCTAGATAAACAGCAATCCCTGGTAGCAAATCTGCGCGGGTTTGCAGAACACGGATTGGTAGACCCTTGCGCAGAACTACAGTTGTGCCACGGTGCGCGCGCAGCCGGGGGTTGGTTCGAAGCCACATCAACGGGCGCATCAAGGCAGGAGGGCTGCCGTGTCGGAATGCCCGGTGGTCGTTGTCGGCGCGGGTCCAGCTGGTATCGCCGCCGCGTCGAGCCTGCGCGACCGCGGGGTGAAGGTCGTCGTTCTCGAGCGCACCGAGCAAGTGGCATCGTCATGGCGCAACCGCTATGACAACTTGCGGCTCAACACCGGAAAGCAGTTCTCGCATCTACCCAGACGCCGATACCCCAGGGGCACACCAACATTCCCGTCGCGCGATCAGGTGGTGGAGCACATCGAAGGGTCTGCCTGCGGACTCGACATCCGATTCAAGACCATGGTCGAACGTATCGACCGTGGGCAAGGCAGTTGGTGGCTGCATACGTCGGCCGGTGACATCAAGGCTCGCCAAGTCATCGTCGCCACCGGATACGACCACACGCCACATATGCCGGAATGGCCAGGCATGCAGGGGTTTACGGGTGAGCTCTTGCATTCGTCCGCATACCGCAACCCCGCTCGCTGGGCCGGCAAGCGAGTGCTGGTTGTGGGGTCCGGATCCTCCGGCATGGAGATCGCGTACGACGTGGCCACGGGTGGTGCGGCCGGTGTCTGGATGGCAGTGCGCACGCCGCCCAATATCATGCTGCGCAGCGGTCCCGGCGGTCTTCCCGGTGATGTGATCGCGACGCCGCTGTACCACTTGCCGGTGCGGATTGCCGACATGCTCGCTCGCCGCGCTCGGCTACAGACGATCGGCGACCTGACAGAGTTTGGTCTCCCGATTCCCGACGAGGGACCGTTCTCGCGAGCAGCGCGGCTAGGTATCGCGCCAGCGCTAGTCGACATGGCACTGATTGACGCCATCAAAGACGGAGTCATTGAGGTTGTGAAGCCGCCGCAGTCGTTTGATGACGGCGCTGTATCGCTGCAGGGCGGCACGCGGCTGCGTCCCGATGTCGTGGTTTGCGCGACCGGGTATCGGCGTGGGCTGGAATCGCTGGTCGGTCACCTCGAGGTCCTCGACGAGCGTGGGGTCCCGCGGTTCCCGCGCGGGGAATCCGTCGCCGAGGGCCTGCGATTCCTGGGATTCTTGCCTCGCCCATCACAACTCGGCTACACCTGCAAGCGCGCTCGCCGCATTGCCAACGAGATCGCTAACGGCCTTCGCTAGAGTTCGCCGCCCGCTGGCCATGGATCGGACCTTGCTGAGTGACCTGGCTCACAGTAAAATGACCAGTGGTCATTGATGTAAGGAGGGCCCAATGCCGACCGTGACCTGGGCGCGCGTCGACCCGGCGCGCCGTGCGGCCGTCGTGGAGGCCGCCGAGGCCGAGTTCGGCGTGCACGGCTTTTCGGGCGGCAGCCTGAACGTGATCGCCCGGCGCGCGGGAGTCGCCAAAGGCAGCCTTTTCCAATACTTCGCGGACAAGCGCGACCTGTATGCATTCATCGCCGATATCGCCAGCCAGCGGGTGCGCGCCTATATGGAGGACCGCATTCGCGAACTCGACCCAAGCCGTCCGTTCTTCGACTTTCTCACCGACTGGCTCGACGCGTGGGTGGCCTACTTCGCCGACCATCCGCACGAACGTGCGCTGCACGCGGCGGCGACTCTTGAAGTCGACACTGAAGCCCGGGTTAGCGTGCAGAACGTCATTCACCGGCACTACTTGGAAGTGATGCGGCCGCTCGTCCGAGACGCACACGTCCGCGGGGACCTTCGTGCGGATGCTGACACCGACGCGCTGATGTCGTTGCTGCTGATGATTTTTCCGCACCTGGCGCTGGCGCCCTATGTGCGCGGCCTGGATCCGATCCTCGGGCTCGACGAGCCCTCCCCGGAGCAACCGGCACTGGCGGTGCGCCGACTCGTCGCGGTACTGGCCGCGGCATTTGCCGCGCAACCGCAACCTCACCACATGGAGATCAAGGAGGTCACTACATGACACGGACGCATTCGGGCTCGATGGTTGCGGGCGGGCTGAACTGGGATAGCTTGCCGCTCAAGCTATTCGCCGGCGGGAACGCGAAGTTCTGGAACCCGGCCGACATCGACTTCTCCCGCGACCGCGCCGACTGGGAGCGGCTTACCGACGACGAACGGCACTACGCCACCCGGCTGTGTGCGGAGTTCATCGCCGGCGAAGAAGCGGTGACCGAGGACATTCAGCCGTTCATGTCCGCGATGCGGGCCGAAGGCCGGCTGGGTGACGAGATGTACCTGACGCAGTTCGCATTCGAGGAAGCCAAGCACGTTCAGGTGTTCCGCATGTGGCTCGACGCCGTCGGCATCAAAGGCGACTTGCACGAATACCTCGAGGATGTCCCGACCTACCGCCAAATTTTCTACGACGAGTGGCCCGACTGTCTCAACGCGCTATCCGTCGATCCGTCGCCGGCCGCCCAGGTTCGGGCATCGGTCACCTACAACCACATGGTCGAAGGCATGCTGGCGCTGACCGGTTACTTTGGCTGGCACAAGATCTGCGTGGAGCGCGGGATCTTGCCCGGCATGCAGGAATTGGTGCGCCGCATCGGTGATGACGAACGACGCCACATGGCGTGGGGCACTTTCACGTGTCGGCGCCACGTCGCCGCCGACGATGCCAATTGGGACGTCTTCGAAGGGCGGATGAATGAGCTCATGCCGCTCGGGCTGCGCCTCATCGAAGAGGGTTTCGCCCTGTACGACCCGATGCCGTTCGGCCTGTCGGTGGACGAATTCATGCAGTACGCCGCGGACAAGGGGATGCGCCGGTTCGGCACGATCGCCAGTGCGCGCGGCCGCCCGGTCGAGGAGATCGATCTCGACTACTCGCCGGTGCAGCTGGAGGACACCTTCGCCGACGAGGACGAAAAGGCGCTGGCCGCGGTTTGACTTCTCGGCGCGACCAGACGCAGAGTCGCACGCCGCGAGGCGGATTTGTGCGATTCCGCGTCTGCTCGGCAGTGGACCGCTACCCGACCCAGACGGATTTGGCGTTGCAGAACTCGCGGATGCCCAGGCCGGCAAGCTCGCGGCCGTAGCCAGACCGCTTGACTCCGCCGAAGCCCAATTCGGGGTAGGACACCGTCATTCCGTTGATGAAGACCTGCCCGGCCTCGATGTCGTCGATGAAGCGCCGCTGCTCGGCTTCGTCGTTGGTCCAGGCGTTGGATCCCAGCCCGAACGTCGTGGCGTTGGCGATCTCGATCGCTTCGTCGATGCCCGAGGCCCGATACATCGAGGCGACCGGGCCGAAAACCTCTTCGGTATACAGCGCCATGTCTTTCGTGATGTCGGTGACCACTGTCGGCGGGTAGAACCACCCCGGCCCGTCGAGCGGCTTGCCGCCGGTGCGCAGCTTGGCGCCGGCCGCGACGGCGTCGTCGACCTGCTTCGCGATTTCGTCACGACCCGACTCGGTGGCCAGCGGCCCGACGTCGGTGTCCGGGTCGGTCGGATCACCGACTTTCAGTGCGTCCATCTTTTCGACGAACTTGTCGACGAACGCGTCGTAGATGTCGGCGTGGACGATGAACCGCTTGGCGGCGATGCAGGATTGGCCGTTGTTCTGCACACGCGCGGTGACCGCTGTTTTGACAGCCTCGTCGAGGTCCGCCGACGGCATCACGATGAACGGGTCGCTGCCACCGAGCTCCAGCACGGTGGGTTTGATCTCGTCGCCGCAGATCGCGGCGACCGATT